>NZ_JBSGJR010000488.1:0-5487 GCF_053605645.1 Micromonospora sp. NPDC003776 | reverse complement strand
CTCCCGGCCGAGCAGCACGGTGGTGCCGGCCGGGATCGGGCCCTCGCCCGCCGCGGTGGCCACGGTCGCGACCCGGCCGCCGGTCACCGTCACCTCGACCACCCGGGCCGCGCCCTCGACGGCCCGCCGGCGGGTGTACGTCCCCCAGAGCGGGGTGAAGACGCCCACGCCGTCGCGCTGCACCATGTTGTTGAACTGGGTCAGCGGGACCGGCCCGGCCGGCAGGGCGGCGCTGCCCTCGAAGCCGACCTGGATGATCCGACCCAGCCCCTCGGGGCTGATCGCGGCGGCGTTGGTGTGCCCGGCGACCGGCGACTGGACCAGTTCGCCCGAGCGGATGCCGACGCCCTGGGCGGCGCCGGAGTTGTTGATGTCGAAGAAGTCGCCGTTCACGGCGGCCACCGCCCGGGAGCGGTCCACCGCGGCGCGCAGCGGCTCGTCCCGGGTGACCGCGCCGGAGTTGACGTAGTCCACGGTGACGCCGCCGGAGAGGTCGGCGGTGAGGGCGTCGGCACGCAGCCAGCCGGCGGCGTCGTACCGGTCGAAGGAGGTCAGGTCGAGTCCGGGCGCGACCGGACGGGTGGTCTTCGCGGTGTCCAGGCCGCCGGCGGGCTCGAGGCCCTCGGCGGCGAGGGCGACCGCGGCGTCGGGGCGGGAGGAGGCGGCCGGGGCGTCCTCGGCGAAAGTGGCGGTCGCGGCCGGGGGCGCGGCGACGCCCGCCGGCACGGGTCCGGCCAGGGTGAGCACCGGCGTCAGCAGCAGGGCGCCGGTGAGACGGGCGGATCGACTGCGGGTACGCATGGACGACAGTCAACCCGGACTTGCACAGAAGTTTCAAGAGCTGTGGGCTTAACCGAAGAAAAACTTCAGTCCCTGCCCCGGCACACGAAGAGGGGCACGACCGGCTGGCCGTGCCCCTCTTCAGGTCGCTCCTGTCAGGTCACTCGCCCGGAGTGGACTTCGCGATCTGCATCAGGAACTCGATGTTCGTCCGGGACTGCTTGAGCCGGTCGAGCAGGAGGTCGAGCGCCGCCTGCGAGTCCAGCGAGTGCAGCACCTTGCGGAGCTTGTGGACGATCGCCAGCTCCTCCGGCGCGAGCAGGACCTCCTCCTTGCGGGTGCCGGAGGGGTTGATGTCGATCGCCGGGAAGACCCGCTTGTCGGCGATCTTCCGGTCCAGCTTGAGCTCGGCGTTGCCGGTGCCCTTGAACTCCTCGAAGATGACCGTGTCCGCCATGGACCCGGTCTCCACCAGCGCGGTGGCGAGGATGGTCAGCGAGCCGCCGTTCTCGATGTTGCGGGCCGCACCCAGGAAGCGCTTCGGCGGGTAGAGCGCGGTGGAGTCGATACCACCCGACATGATCCGGCCGCTGGCCGGCGCCGCCAGGTTGTACGACCGACCGAGCCGGGTCACCGAGTCGAGCAGCACGACCACGTCGTGGCCCAGCTCGACCAGGCGCTTGGCCCGCTCGATCGCCAGCTCCGCCACCGTGGTGTGGTCCTGCGGCGGACGGTCGAACGTGGCCGCGATGACCTCGCCCTTCACCGACCGCTGCATGTCGGTGACCTCTTCCGGCCGCTCGTCGACCAGCACCACCATCAGGTGGCACTCCGGGTTGTTGCGGGTGATCGCGTTCGCGATCGCCTGCAGCACCATCGTCTTACCGGCCTTCGGCGGCGACACGATCAGCGCCCGCTGGCCCTTGCCGATCGGCATCACCAGGTCGATGACCCGCGTGGTCAGGATGTGCGGCTCGGTCTCCAGCCGCAGCCGCTCCTGCGGGTACAGCGGGGTGAGCTTGTAGAACTCCGGACGGCGCTTCGCCTCGTCCGGCTCCATCCCGTTGATGGTGTCCAGCCGGACCAGCGGGTTGTACTTGTCGCGCCGCTGCTCGCCCTCCCGGGCCGCCGCGCGGACCGCACCGGTGATGGCGTCACCGCGGCGCAGGCCGTACTTCTTGATCTGGGACATCGAGACGTACACGTCGTTCGGGCCGGCCAGGTAGCCGGTGGTCCGGACGAAGGCGTAGTTGTCGAGCACGTCGATGATGCCGGCGACCGGGACGAGCACGTCGTCCTCGCCGACCTGCGGCTCGCGGCCGCCAGCGTCGCCGCCCTCGGCCCGCTCGCCGCGGCCCCGCCGACGGTCGCGGAACCGGCTGCGCCGGCCGCGCCGGCCGCCGCCCTCGCCGTCCTCGTCGTCGTCCCGGTTGTCGCGGTTGTCGCGCTCGGCCCGCTGGCCACGGTCGTTGCGGTCGCCCCGGTCGTTGCGGTCGCCCCGCTCGGCGCGCTCCCCACGCTCGTTGCGCTCGCCGCGCTCGGCGCGGTCACCCCGCTCGTTGCGGTCGCCGCGGTCACCCCCGCGCTCACCGCGCTCGGTCCGCTCACCGCCACGCTCGGCCCGCTCGCCGCCACGCTCGGCCCGCTCGCCACGCTCAGCGCCACGCTCGGCCCGCTCGCCACGCTCAGCGCCACGCTCGACCCGCTCGCCACGCTCGGCCCGCTGACGGCTCTCGCCCCGCTCGGGACGCTCACCGGTCTCGGCGGGGGCCTCCTCGGTACGGGTCTCCGCCGGCCGCGCCTCCGCGTTGGCGGTGGCCCGGCCCCGGCGGGTCCGGGTCCGGCCCTCGGTCGCCTCCGCGACCGGCGCCGGCTCGGCCCGCTCCTCGCGTACCTCGGCGTGCACCTCTTCCCGGGCGGGCGCGGCCGCGGCCGCGACCTCGGCCCGCGGTCGAGGGGTCCCGGCGGCGGCGCCGCCCTGGCGCTCGGTGATCGCGCTGATCAGCTCGCCCTTACGCATGCGAGCCGTACCGGAGATACCGAGCGACGCGGCCAGGCTCTGCAGCTCTGGCAGCAGCATCGCCGACAGGCCCGTGCCGCTGCGCCGACGGCGCGTGGGGGCGGCGGTGGTGGCTTCGCCAGCGACGTTGGAAACATCCGACGTCACGTCGGTGGTGTCGCTCAATGGATTCCTTCCCTCGATAGGCCGGGACTGCCCGGAGTCGTGGAGCAGGTGGCCGGGCGGCCTCGGTGCACCCGCCTCGCAGGGACGCGTCGCGGGAGTCTGTAACACAGCAGCCGGTCGGTTTCCCGACTCACCACCATCGGTGAGCAGGTCTCGCCGTCTGCGGCGACCTGTGGAAACTGCGGTGCGGCGTGGGCCTTGGCAGGGGTGACGGGCTTACCGCCGAGAGCTTCGGGGGTGCGCCGACCCGCAGGAGATCGCATGCTTCGCGGCTGTGCTGCCCTAGAGCGTAATCAACTCTTGCGACCTGCGGCAACAGGGTCCCGCTCGGCGTGTCCCAGTCTACCCCGGGCGACCCGGGCACCGCTGACATCTATCGGCAACTCCCAACGCTGCCAATCTGTTCCCGCCTGGAAACCCGCCGGGACCTCGGTCAACGCCAGTACGGTCGGGCCCGCCCCACTGACCACAGCCGCCACACCGGCCTCACGCAGCGCGCTGACCAGGGCGGCCGTCGCCGGCATGCCAGGCGCCCGGTAGTCCTGGTGCAGGCGGTCGACGGTGGCCGGCAGCAGCAGCGCCGGATCGGCGGTCAGCGCGTGCACCAGCAGCGCCGCCCGGCCCGCGGTCAACGCCGCCTCGGCGTGCGGCACGGTGGCCGGCAGCGCGGCCCGGGCGGCGGCCGTCAGGCCGCGCTCGCCGGGCACGAAGACGGTCGGGCGGACGGCGTCGGCGACGGCCAGGGAGACCGCCCGGGCGCCGGCCGGCTCGGTCCAGGCGATCGTGAAACCGCCGAGCAGGCAGGGCGCGACATTGTCCGGATGCCCCTCGATCTCGGCGGCCAGCCGCAGCGCCGCGGCGTCGTCCAGCCGGGCCGCGCCGTCCTCGACGAGGGCCCGGGCCAGCAGCACGCCGGCCACGATCGCCGCCGAGGAGGAGCCGAGCCCACGGGCCTGCGGGATCCGGTTGACGCACTCCAGGGCCAGCCCCGGCGGCTGCGCGCCGAGCACCTCGAAGGCCGCCCGCATCGAGGTCACCACCAGGTGCCTGTCGTCGGCCGGCAGCTCGCCGGCGCCCTGCCCGGACACCGCCACCCGTACGCCGCCGGAGGTCACCTCGGCGGCCACGTCGTCGTGCAGCCCGAGGGCCAGCCCGAGCGAATCGAAGCCCGGCCCCAGGTTGGCGCTGGTCGCGGGCACCCGGACCCGGACGGGACCGGAGGCGAAAGTCATCGGCACCGGCTCATGCTAGGACTCCGGACCGACAGCCCGCCGGTTCGCCCGCCCCGTGGGACTGGCGCGCCTGCACTAGCGTGGCCCGCAACTCATCGACGGCGGGAGACGGCGTGCGGATCTTCGGTTCCCCGGCGGGCCAGTTGCTCTTCCAACTGCCGACCCTCCTGGTCCTGGTTACCGGGCTGGTGCTCACGCTGGTCCACCGGCGGCTGCCCCGGGCCGCGCGCGGGCTGCTCCTCGGCGGGGTGTCGCTGCTGCTGCTCGCCCTGCTGCTCAACGTGGCCTGGGTGCTGACCCTCACTCACATCTACGGGACCTGGAGCGGCACGGGGGCCCTGCGGTTCGGCATGGCGGTCGGCGTGCTCCAACTCCTGCTGCACCCGGCGGGGATGGCCCTGATCATCGCGGGCGCGCTTTCCGGGCGGCGGGGCGCCGGCCCGGAC
The DNA here is from genome assembly GCF_053605645.1 of Micromonospora sp. NPDC003776. Taxonomy (NCBI): domain Bacteria; kingdom Bacillati; phylum Actinomycetota; class Actinomycetes; order Micromonosporales; family Micromonosporaceae; genus Micromonospora; species Micromonospora sp. NPDC003776. The sequence continues at coordinate 844 of NZ_JBSGJR010000488.1, read as the reverse complement.
GGGCCCGCGCACTGGACCGGCTGGCCGGCACCGGCCGCCGCGCCCTACCCGCCGTCGCCGGCCGTCATCCCGCCGCAGCCCACCGAGCGGCTCTGAGCCGGCGGCAGGGACCGAGGGCACCCGCCGACGGCCGCGCGCAGCCCGACGCGCGGGAGTGCGCTCCCCGGATCTGCCGGTCGGCGGGTCAGGCGGTGCGGCTGGGCTCCGGCTCCTCGACCGGCTCGGTGAGCGAGAGCCGCCGGGTGGCGAGCCGCCAGCCGATCGCGTAGACCACGGTGACCAGGCCGCAGCCGGCCAGCACGGTCCGCTCGTCGACCGCGTCCACCACCAGGGCCACCACCAGCTGGCTGACCGAGATGGCCAGGGTCGCCAGCATCATGTCCGTGGCGAAGACCCGGCCACGCAGCCGGTCCGGCACCTCGCCCTGCAACGCGTAGTTGGACATCACCCAGTTGCTGCCGCCGCCGAGGTGGGCCAGGAAGACCAGCACCAGCACCAGCGGGAACCAGTCCACCACCGAGGCGCCGACGTACGCCAGGCCGTAGAGGGACATGGAGAGCGCCAGGCCGGTCAGCAGCCAGGCCCGGTTGCTCAGCACCCGGCGCATCAGGATCGGCCCGACCAGCGCCCCGGCGCCCCGGCTGGCGAAGAGCAGCCCGGTCCCGATCGAGCCGACCCCGTACACGCCGGCGAGCAGCGGGAAGACGGTCAGCACCCCGTTGCCCAGGCCGACCGCCGACTTGACGGTGACGAGGGCGAGCACCCGCGGCCGGTGCGCGATGTAACCCAGCGCCTCGCGGATCGCCGCCCAGGTGCGCGGGGTCGCCGCCGCCGGGTCGCGGGG
>NZ_JBSGJR010000487.1:0-5500 GCF_053605645.1 Micromonospora sp. NPDC003776 | reverse complement strand
CACGGTGGGGCGTTCAGTCGGCCGCCCCCCCGCGCGGGGGGGTGTTGGGGTCGCGGCTGTGCTCCGTGGAGAGGCGCCGCCCCGGGCCCCCCGCCCGCATCCGCCGGGCGGCCCGCTGGGAGCAGAGGAACGCGCCGTCCAGGTCGACGGAGAGCACCTCCCGCCACTGCTCCCAGGACACGTCCACGAACGGCGTGGCCAGGCCGGTCCCGGCGTTGTTGACCAGCACCCCGAGGCCGCCGAGCCGGTCGGCCAGCTCGTCGATCACCCCGGCCGCCTCCGGCAGCCGGGTCAGGTCCATCTCCGCCACCTCGCAGCGGCGGCCGGTGCCGCGTACCTCGGCGGCGGTGCGCTCGGCGCCCGCCGGGTCGCCGTACCAGGTGAAGCCGATGTCGAAACCGGCCTCGGCGAGCGCCACCACGCACGCCTTGCCGATGCCGGAATCGGCGCCGGTGACGATCGCGATCCGGTCGTAGTCCTCGTATCTCTGGGGCATGCTGGCGCACTACCCGGATCGGTCGAGTTGAACCAGAGCGGGTGTAACCGCGCCGGGCCGGGGTAGCCGGGCCGACATGGACCTGGTCGAGGAGTCGCCGTACCGGTTCCGCATCGAGCGGCACGACCCGATGCGCGTGCCCGGCGTGGTCTTCGCCTCCCGGCCGCTGCTGCCGGACGCCGACGCCGACCGCTCCCTCGACCAGGTGGCGAACGTGGCCACCCTGCCCGGCATCGTGGACGCCTCGTACGCCATGCCGGACGTGCACTGGGGCTACGGCTTCCCGATCGGCGGGGTGGCCGCCACGGACGTCGAGCACGGGGGAGTGGTCTCGCCCGGCGGGGTCGGCTTCGACATCTCCTGCGGGGTCCGCCTGCTCGCCGCCGACCTGGACCGGGACCGGCTGCGCCCCCGGCTGGAGGCGGTGATGGACGGCCTCGGCGAGGCCACCCCACGCGGCATGGGCAAGGGCGCGGTGTGGCACCTCACCGACCGCGCCGAACTCGACGCGGTGCTGCGCGGCGGCTCCCGCTACGCCGTCGAGCGCGGCTACGGCGTGCAGCGGGACCTGGACCGCTGCGAGGACTACGGCGCGGTGGACGACGCGAACCCGGCGCAGGTGAGCGATCGGGCGGTGGAGCGCGGCGCCCGCCAGGTCGGCAGCCTCGGCTCCGGCAACCACTTCCTGGAGGTGCAGGCCGTCGAGGAGGTCTACGACGAGACGGTCGCCGCCGCGTTCGGGCTGCGGGCCGGCCAGGTCTGCGTGATGATCCACTGCGGCTCCCGTGGCCTGGGCCACCAGATCTGCACCGACTACGTGCACGAGATGGAGAAGGTGATGCCCGGCTACGGGATCCAGGTGCCCGACCGGCAGCTCGCCTGCACACCCGTGGCGTCCCACGAGGGGCGCGCCTACCTGGGGGCGATGGCCGCCGCCGCCAACTACGCCCGGGCCAACCGCCAGCTGCTCGCCCACGCCGCCCGCCGGGTGTTCCACCGGGTCACCGGCTGCGACCTCGACCTGGTGTACGACATCTCGCACAACCTCGCCAAGATCGAGACACATGACGTGGACGGGGCGTCGCGGCGGCTGTGCGTGCACCGCAAGGGCGCCACCCGGGCCCTGCCCCCCGGGCACCCGGACCTGCCGGCGGACCTGCGCCCGGCCGGGCAGCCGGTGCTCATCCCCGGCTCGATGGGCACCGGCTCGTACGTGCTCACCGGCGTGTCCGGCGCGCCGGCCTGGGCCTCCACCTGCCACGGCGCCGGGCGGGTGCAGAGCCGCAAGCAGGCCACCAAGGCGGTACGCGGGCACGACCCCCGCCGTGAGCTGGAGGCGCAGGACATCGCGGTGCGCGGCGCGTCCCGCCGTGGGCTGGCCGAGGAGATGCCGGCCGCGTACAAGGACATCACCGCGGTGGTGGCGGCGGCCGAAGGGGCGGGCCTGTGCCGGCGGGTGGCCCGGCTGGTGCCGCTCGGCGTGGTGAAGGGCTGAGCGGGCCTCACACGTCCAGGGTCACCGCACCGGACCAGCCGGCGCCGTCCGGGCCGAAGCGCAGCTCGTGCAGCGACACCGCCTTGGGGACCGCGCCGATCGCCTCCACCGCGTCGGTGCCGACCACCCGCCAGCGCACCAGCAGGCCGCCGTCCTCGGCCGGCCGCACGTCGGTCGCCAGCGGCACCTCGCCCTCGGTGTCCAGCCGGAAGATCACCTCGTCGAGGACCGCGACCAGCAGGTCGGGGTCGTCGCCGGGCGGCACCCGGTACGCGGTCTCCGCCCCGGGTTCGACGCCGGTGGTGTCCACGAAGGTGTCCACCAGCGCGGTCACCGCCTCGGCCAGGCAGCCCTCCCGGTCCGGCGCCCACGCCTCGATCCGGACGTCGGCGGTGTGCGGGACGTTCCGGTGCCCCCGGGGCGGTCGTCGCTCCATGCCACGATCATGCCGCCCACGGTGGGACGCGCCGCGGGTTTTGTCGCAGCGGGTCGATACGCTGCCGACATGATCGCCGATGATTCCGACGCCGTCACCGTCACCTTCCTGAGCATGATGCGCGCGGTGCTGCGCGCCGAGCGGGTCGGCGAGGACAGCCTCGGCCGCACGGTCGAGCTGGCCCGGCAGTGGTGGGGCACCAGCGACGCGCAGCTCGCCTCGGCGCTGCGCGAGCTGCACGGCGAGCCGGTCGACGTCGACGACCCCCGGCAGGTCGCCGACGAGGCGACCGCGCTCGGCGTGGAGAGCGGCCTGGTCACCCCGCCGAATCCGCGGGGCGCGGCGATCGCCCGGTTCGCCGCCAACGCCCGGCGACTGCGCACCGGCGAGATCAGCCCGGCCGAGTTCGACGAGATCATGGAGAGGGGCGACGAGGAGCCCCGGCGGGGCGACCGCTGAGGGGCGGCGTGGCCGCCGCCGGGGGGCTAGGTTCGGCCGGGTGAAGATCACCAAGTGGACCCACGCCTGCGTCCGCCTCGAACACGAGGGCCGCGTCCTGGTCATCGACCCCGGCACCTGGAGTGAACCGAGGGCCCTGGTCGGGGCCGACGCGGTGCTGGTCACCCACGAGCACACCGACCACGTCGACGTGCTGCGGCTGGCCGGTCTCGGCGTGCCGGTCTTCGCGCCGGACACCGCCCGGCTGCCCGACCTGGCGCCGCTGCCGGTGACCCGGGTGGCGGCCGGCGACCGGTTCACCGCCGCCGGGTTCGCCGTCACCGCGTGCGGCGGCCGGCACGCGTTCATCCACGACGGGCAGCCGGACTGCGCCAACCTCGGTTATCTCGTCGACGACGCGGTCTACCACCCGGGGGATTCGCTGGCGCTGCCCGGCGCGCCGGTGGAGACCCTGCTGGTGCCGGCTCAGGGGTCATGGTTGAAGCTGACCGAGGCGATCACCTTCGCCACCACGGTCGGCGCGCAGCGGGTCTACCCGATCCACGACGCCCAGCTCAACGACCGGGGCCTGGACAGCGTGAACGGCTGGTTCGGCGAGACCGTCCCAGGCTACGGGTATCTCGCTCCCGGCGAGACGGCCTGACCGGTCAGCCGGCCCGGGCCGCCGTCACCGCGAACCGCGGGGCGTCGGCGGTGAGCACCGCCGCCCGGGCCGGCGTCACCAGCACCTCGCTCAGCTCCGCGAGCATCCGGCGCACCGTCTCCGCCCCGCCGTCATGCATCGCCTCGATCACCACCAGCACCTCGCCGGTGCCCTCGCGGACGGCCGACCAGCCGCTCTGCCGGTGGGTCCAGCGCCGGGAATGGGCCCGGCCGGCCGCGTCCGCGAAGATCACCTCGTCCGGCTCCGGGCGCTCCTCCTCCCCGCCGAGGGTCAGGTACGTCTCCGCGCCGGTGGCCGGGCGTACGGTCAGGTCGCCGCCGATCCGGTCGAGGTCCAGGACGGCCACCGGGACGGCGTACCCGATGGAGAGCGCGTTGCCCACGTCCACCAGCGGGTGCAGCCGGGGCAGCGCGCCCTCGCGGCGCAACCGGCGCAGCAGCGACTCGGCGGCGCACCGGTAGCGGGTTGGGGCCAGCCCCATCCGCGCGAACGCCCGCCGCCACGCCTGGATCTCCGGGTAGCCGCCCTCCGGCCCGGCGGCGAACCGGGCCCGGGCCGCGTCAGCGTGCCGGGCGAGGAACCGTCCGACATCGACGGTGGAATCCAGCCCGGTGGCGTGCAGGACCCCGCAGCTCAGCTCGGGAAAGGTCGACCAGATCTCTGGCGAGTGCTGGAATCGCATGGACGCTCCTTGTCGGGCGGTCAGGGCGGGGCGGAGTTGCCGGGCGGCCGGGCGGTGTCGAGTCACCGGGCGGTCAGGGCCAGGCCGAGGCCGAGGGCGAGGAAGCTGCCGGCGAAGCCGTGCCGCAGCAGCGCGGTCAGCCGGGGCCGGGACAGCACCCGGCGGCGCAGGCCCCCGGCCAGCACGGCGAACCCGGCGAAGGCGGCCAGCGTCGCGAGCATGAACACCAGGCCGTGCAGCAGCATCCGACCGGTGGCGGCCGGCGCATCCGGAGGCACGAACTGCGGCAGGAACGCCACGAAGAACACGGTCACCTTCGGGTTGAGCAGGTTCACCAGCACGCCGTCGCGGACCACCCGTGCGGTCGGTCGGGGTGGGCGGCCGTCGTCGACCGCCAGCGCCGTCCGGTCGCGCAGCGCGGACCAGGCCATCCAGAGCAGGTACGCCACCCCCAGCCAGGTCACCACCCGGAACGCGAGGGTGCCGGCGTGCAGCAGGGCCGCGAGGCCGGTCACCGCGGCGGCCACGTGCGGTACGAGGCTGGCCGTGCAGCCCACGGCGGCCGCGAGTCCGGCGCGCCGGCCGGACGTGAGGGCGGTGGAGAGCGTGTACACCACGCCGGTGCCCGGGGTGAGCACCACGACCAGCGTGGTCAGCAGAAAGGCGATCGTCATGCCGTCCAGCCTGCGGCCATAATGGTCCGATGGACAGGGCCAAACGCTCGGCAGTCGAGGAGTCCATAACGGCCGGCGCCGATTTCCTCCAGCTGGATGTCGGGGACGCCCCGCCCGGCGGGCGCGCCGACTGGCTGGCGGGACGGTTGCGGGCCGCCATGGCGGACGGCCGGGTGCCGGTGGGCACCCGCCTGCCGGCCAGCCGGGTCCTCGCCGCCGAGCTGGGCGTCTCCCGGGGTGTGGTGACCGAGGCGTACCAGCGGCTGACCGAGGACGGGCACGTCGTCGGCCGGGGCCGGGCCGGCACCGTCGTGGTGGCCACCCCGGCCGCCGTGGTCACCCGCACGCCGGCGCCGGCCACCCCGGTCGAGGTGTTCGCCGCCCGCCCGGACGCCGACGTCTTCGACGCGCTCCGCACCGCCCCGGCGGAGCTGGACCTGACGCCCGGCGTACCGGATCTCGCCGCCTTTCCCCGGGCGGCCTGGCTGCGGGCCGAACGTCGAGTCCCGGATGCTCGGCGGCGGCTCGATCGCCTTGATCTCCACCCGGGTCACCTTGATGCCCCACCGGCCGGTGGTCTCGTCCAGCACGCCG
>NZ_JBSGJR010000486.1:0-5520 GCF_053605645.1 Micromonospora sp. NPDC003776 | reverse complement strand
GTCCAGTTGCGCCGCCGTGCACCGCTGCGGGGTGGCCGGGCCGGCGGCCGGCACGGTCGAGGGCGTCGGCCGGGCGGCCGGCGCCGTCGCGCTGGGCACCGAGCTGGGCGCAGCGGAGGTCGCCCCGGACGCGCTCGCCGTGATCTCCGGCGCGGCCGCCGGCGGCGCCGCCTCCGATCCGCAGCCGGACAGCGCCAGCACGCCGACGAGCAGCAGGTACGCGCCAGCGGTGCGCGGCCGGACGGACATGACAGTCATCAAGGTCTCCGTTCCCCGTTGCGGGCACGGCCGGGGCCGTCTGCCCCGGACCCGATGTGCCCTGTCGCCCTCACACGCCCCGGTCCGTCATCCGGTTGCGCCCCGGCCGCGACCGTCGTCGACCCGACAGCTGCTCAGAGGAAACGGTGCATGACGTGCAGCCCGATCCGGCCCTGCGTGGGATGCGCGAACGCCTCCGGCACGGTGCCCACCACCGTGAAGCCGAGCCGCCGGTACAGCTCGACGGCCGCCGCGTTGCTCTCCACCACCGCGTTGAACTGCATCGCGGCGTAGCCCTGCCGGCGGGCCCAGTCGAGGGTGTACTCGGCCAGCGCCCGGCCGACGCCGCGTCCCCGGGCCGCGGCGGCGACCATGAAGCTCGCGCTGGCCACGTGCGCGCCGGGGCCGGGCCGGTTCGGGCCCGTCTTGGCGGTGCCGAGGATCCTCCCGTCCGCCTCGGCGACCACGGTCAGCCCGGGCGGCGCCTCCACCCACACGTCGTGGCGCACCTGCGAGGGCCACCCCGGGTCGTACGGGAAGGTCTCCCCCGCGTCGATGACCTCGTCGAGGATCGGCCCGACCTGGTCCCAGTCGGCCTCGGTGTACTCGCGGATCCGCACCCCGGCACGCTAGCCGCGCCCCCGGCGCTCCCGCGACCCGGTTTCCCCGGCGCGGCGGCGCCCCCACGGGGTGGCGCGGCGGGACGAAGATGGACCCGTGGCCGAACCCGTCACCGACCTGGACCGTCCCGGCCCGGCGCCGTCCCCGGTGGACGCTCCGCCGCCGCCCGGCCCGCGCACCGCCGGGCCGTGGCTGCTCGGCGCGGCCGTCACCGCCGTCCTGCTGCTGCTCGCCGGCCGGTACGGCTACCACCGCGACGAGCTGTACTTCCTGCTCTGCGGCCGGCACCTCGACTGGGGCTACGTCGACCAGGGGCCGCTGGTCCCGGCGCTGGCCCGGCTGGCCGACACCGTCGCGCCGGGCAACCTGGCAGTGCTGCGTACCCCGTCGGCGCTGATCGGCGGCGCGACAGTGGTGCTGGTCGGGGCGATCGCCCGGGAGCTCGGCGCGGGCCGGGCGGCGCAGCTGTTCGCCGCGTTCCTCGACGCCACCGCCGGGATCGTGCTGGCCCCCGGGCACCTGCTCAGCACCACCACCGTCGACCTGCTGGTCTGGCTGGTCGCGGCGTGGTGCGCGGTGCGGATGCTGCGCACCGGCGACACCCGCTGGGCGCTCGGCCTGGGTCTCGCGCTCGGCGTCGGCATGCTCAACAAGCTGCTGCCCGCCCTGCTCGGCGTCGGCCTGCTCGCCGGGGTGGCGATCGCCGGCCCGCGCCGGCTGCTGCGGGACCGGTGGGTGTGGGCCGGTGCCGGGGTGGCGGTGCTGCTCGCCGCGCCCGACCTGGCCTGGCAGGCCGCGCACGGTTTCCCGCAGCTGTCGGTCGCCTCGTCCATCGCCTCCGGCGACAGCTCCTACAGCGGCCGGGCCGACGCGGCCGTGCTGCACCTGGTCATCATCAGCCCGTACGCGGTGCCGGTCTGGGTGGCCGGGCTGGTGGCGCTGCTGCGCCGGCCCGGGTGGGCGGCGTACCGGGCGGTGGGCTGGGCCTGGCCGGTGGTGTTCGCGATCGTGCTGCTCGCCGGCGGCAAGGGTTACTACGACGCGCCGCTGCTGCTGGTGCTCACCGCCGCCGGCGCGGTGGTGACCGTCGGGTGGGCCGGCCGGGGCCGGGCGCGGGCCCGGCGGGCCCTGCTCGCCGCCGGGGCGGCGGTCACCGTCGCCGGCAGCGCGATCCTGCTGCTGCCCACCCTGCCGGCGGACCGGCTGCCCGGTTTCGTCGTCGACGTCAACTACGACGCGGGCGAGACCATCGGCTGGCCGGCGTTCGCGGACTCGATCGCCGCCGTGCACCGGGGGCTGCCGCCGGCGGAGCGCGCCCGCGCGGTCGTGCTCACCGGCAACTACGGCGAGGCGGGGGCCCTCGCCCGGTACGGGCCGGCCCGGGGCCTGCCACCGGCGTACTCCGGGCACAACAGCATGGCCCGCTTCGGCCGGCCGCCGGACGGCGCCGACGTGGTGATCGCCGTCGGCTGGGCCCGCGCCGACCGGCTGCGGGCCTGGTTCACCGAGGTCACCGAGGCCGGTCGGGTGGACCAGCGGGTGGCCGTGGACAACGACGAGAACGGGCTGCCGATCTTCGTCTGCCGGGGCATGCCGCGCCCGTGGTCGCAGATCTGGGACACCGAGGTACGCCACGCCTCCTGAGGCCGAAGTGGTCAGGTTCCGGGCGGCCCGAGCGGGCACGCCATACTTGGCGGCATGCTCTGGGGTGTCAGCGGACCGCTCTTCCTGCTCGACTACCTGACCGCGGTCGCCGTGGCGCTCGCGGTCGCCGTGGCGGTCCGGGAGCTGACCGGACGGCGGGCCCGCGGCGCGCAGCCCGACGCCGTCGAGCTGGCGTACCTGACCGACCGGGCGGGACTGGCCTGCCAGGTCGGCATGGCCGCGCTGCACCGGGCCGGGGTGCTGCACCGCGGTGAGCTGGCCACCCTCGCGGTGGACGGGCCGCCGCCGCCCCGCTCGTCCCCGCTGGTCCGCGCGCTGCACGCCGCGGTGCGCCGGCCGCAGACCTGGGCGGCCGTGCTCGCCGACCCCGGGGTGGGGCGGGCGCTGCGCCCGCGGGTGGGCCGGCTGCTGCGCGACGGCTGGCTGCTCACCCCGGCACAGCGGCGGCGGGTGGCGCTGGCCACCCTGCCCCTGTTCGCGGTCGCCGCGGTCGGGCTGGCCCGGCTGCTGGACAGCGCCGTCGAGGGCCGGGACGCGGGCGGTCCCGCCTCCGTGGTGGGTCTGCTGCTGTGCTGCCTGGCCACCGCGCTCGGCGGCTGGTGGCTGTGCGAGGTGCCGGAGACCGGGGCGGCCGCGCGCCGGCTGCTGCGCCGGCTGCGCCGCCGGCACGCCGATCTGGACCCGCAGCAGCGGCCGGCGTGGAGCGAGCGCGGCACCGACGAGCTGTTGACCGCGATGGCCCTGTTCGGGCCGCGCCCGCTGCTGGCCGTCGACCCGCGTCTCGGGGAGCTGGTCGGCATCGACGTCGAGCGCACCCGCCCGACCCCGCAGCGCAAGTTGTCCCGCACCTGACGCTCCGCCGCGGGTCAGCCGTCACCGCAGGCGGTCGGCCTCCCGGATGACCTGGCCGAGGTCACGCACCTCCGCGTCCTCGGTGGCGTCGGCCGCCCGGTCCGCGATGGTCGCCAGGTCGCTCAGCCGGGTCTCCTCGCCGCCCTGCAGGGCCACCGCGAAGTACGCGGCCGCGTAGCAGGCGCGCAGCCGCGGGGACGCCGCGGTGAAGTCCCGGTCCAGGTCCGCGGCGGTCACCGACTGGTACGTCTCGGCCGGCTCCCGGTCGGTCGGGTCGGTCCAGCGCACCTGCACCCGGGCCAGCCGGGCGGTGGGAGACACCCCGTCGGCGAGGTGGACGGCGTAGAGCGCGGTGACGCTGTGCCCGGGACCGACCTCGCCGCCGTCGACCCGGTCGTCGCGGAAGTCCTCGTCGGCGATGGCCCGGTTGTCGTAGCCGACGAGCCGGTAGGAGCGCACCGTCGACTTGTCGAAGGTCACCTGCACCTTGGCGTCGAGGGCGCGGACGCTCAGCGTCGCGGGCAACTGCTGCACGAACACCTTGCGGGCCTGGTCCCGCTCGCCGACGTACACCGCGAAGCCGTCGCCCCGGTCGGCGAGCTGCTCCATCAGCTGGTCGCCGTACTCGCTGCCGACGCCCACCCCGAGCAGCGCGATCTGCTTCTCCGCCTCGGCGCGTACCCGGCGCAGGATCGGCTCGGACTCGGTGCTGCCGGTGTTGGCCAGCCCGTCGGAGAGCACGATCACCCGGTTGGTCCGGCCGGGGCGGAACCCGTCGCGGGCGACCTGGTAGCCGAGCACCAGCCCGGCCTCCAGGTTGGTGCTGTCCTGGGCGCGCAGCGAGTCGATGGAGGTGTGCAGCGGCCGGGCGTCCGCGACCCGGGTCATCTCCCGGACCACCCGGGCCTGGGTGCTGAACTCGACGATGGCGATGGAGTCGGTGGGACGCAACTGGTCCACGAGGGTGTGCAGGGCGTCCTGCACGAGGTCGAGCCGGCCCGGTTCGCCCATCGAACCGGAGACGTCGATGACGAAGGTCAGCGCGGCGTCGGGGCGGCTCTCCCGGTCCTCGCCGCGGGTCTGCAGACCCACCCGCATGATCCGCTCGCCCGGCTCGGCCCGGTGGGTCTCGGGCAGGCGGGCGCCGTCGACGTGCACGGCGAAGCCGTCGCCGGCCGGCTCGGCGTAGTCCTGCCGGAAGGAGTTCACGAACTCCTCCGGCCGCACCTCGGAGCGCTCCGGCAGCCGCCCGTCCCGGATGAGCCGGCGGGCGTAGCCGTACGAGGCGGTGTCGACGTCGACGCCGAAGGTGGAGGCGGCGTCCTCCTCGGTGCTCGTGTCGTTCCCGCCCGGCCGGGGCGCGCCGTCGTACGGGCGGGCCGGCCCGTGGGCCGAGTCGGCGCGCCCTCCGGCGTCCCCGGCGGTGCAGGCGGTGACCGTCATCGCGGCGGCCAGCACCACCGGCAGCAGCACCAGCGACCGTCTCACGTGGCTCATCGGATCCTCCCGGGTGGACTCGAGGGGCGGTGATCCGGCCGTGCCGCACCGGATCCGTCACGGTCATTGACGCAGGGTCGCCGGGGCGCGGCTCCCGCCGTGGCCGAGCCGAGACCCAAGCGTGAACGTCGTGACCATTCCGTGCGGGAAGCGTGACCTGAAGCGGTCAGCGCGGCGCCGGGCCCTGTGCTGCGGCGCCACCGGCGATGCGGCAGAGTGGGCCCGGGAGTCGGCAGCCGAGACGACCGGGGAGGACGGCGACCGTGCAATGGCCCGAGCGGGGTGGTGTTCCGTTACCGGTCAGTGCGCTTTAGCGACTGATCGGTATGTCCCGCCTTGCGGTGGGACGGTCCCGGTCTTGTCCGCGTGGGCGGTGCCGGGTTGACGTTTCATGGCCACCGGCCCGCCGGGGCGGGTCTTATGGTCGGCTCCACGTCCTGCCACCGGGCCACTCCCGGCGGTGGTGATGGTGACCTCATGCGCGAGGGCGGCGAGGTTACGGGCGGCGTTCAGGTCCCGATCGAGGACCAGACCGCAGGAGTCGCAGAGGTAGGTTCGGACACGCAGCGGCAGTTTGGCTTTCACCGCGCCGCAGTCGGAACAGGTTTTGCTGGAGGGATACCAGCG
>NZ_JBSGJR010000485.1:0-5540 GCF_053605645.1 Micromonospora sp. NPDC003776 | reverse complement strand
GGCGGGGTTGATCATGGTGTTGGCGTCACGGCGGATTTAAATTCCCCCCAAACCCCTTGATCAACGGACCCCAGGAAGGGACCAGGGCGGGACCGGGGCGGGGGTCAGCGGAGGGTGGAGGTGGTGAGGGTCGGTGGGTGGGCGCCGAGGAAGAAGATGCCGGGGTAGCCGTTGGTCTCGAAGCCCTGGCTGGGGTTGCGGCGCAGGGTGGAGCCCTCGATGCGGAGGGTGCCCGTCCGGTTGTTGCTGACGAAGAAGATCGCCCCGCCGCCCTCGTTGGCCCGGTTGTCCTCGATGATCGTGCCGGCGACGCGCACCGCGAACTCGTTCCCGTCGCAGTAGATCGCGCCGCCGCTGCCCCCGCCGGGGGTGCCGGAGCGCGCCGGGTTGGCCCCGCTCCCGACCGCCCGGTTGTCGCGCAAGACGCTGTTCAGCACCGTCCAGGAGACTCCGATGCTGCTGATCCCCGCCCCGTTGGCGCAGGTTCCGCGCTCGAAGGTGCTGTTGACCACGTACACCGGGCGGTTCTCGTACTGGCTGAGCACGCGCAGCGCCCCACCGCCCAGGTCCGGGCCGGTGCGGTCGCAGCGGTTGCCGACGAAGCGGGAGTTGACCACCTTCACCCGGCCGCCGCGGACGAAGATCGCCCCACCGCCGCCGCCCTCGGTCCGGTCGCCGGTCGAGTTGCCGTCGGCGAAGGTCAGGTTCTGCACGGTGAGCTGCGGGTGGTCCTGGTTCTGACAGTGCGAGGTGGTCCAGCCCTGGGCCTGGTCGCAGGTGTTCAGGTAGAGGATCCTGCGCTGGCCCCCGCCGCTCAGGGTGACCTTGCCGCCCCCGTCCAGCACGATCCGCGGCCCGTGCGAGTTGACCACCTTCGCGGTCGCCGTCATCCGGATGGTGACCGGGTCGGGGCCGCAGTCGAAGGTGATGATGCCGCCGGCCGCCACGGCCCGCACCACCGCCGCCGAGGTGCAGCTCGCGGCGGTGCCGGTGCCGATCGTACGGGTGGGGTGCGAGGTGTCCACCGCCCGCGCCTCCGCCGGCACGGCCGCCCGTCCTGCCTGGTTGCCGGCGCGGAAGGCGCGCGTTGACGGGCTGGGGCGGGCGGTGCCGAGGCCGGTGCGGGCACTCGGACCGGCCGTCGGGGTCACGGTCGGCGCGGCGGCGGTGCCGGTCGCCGCGACCGGAGCGGCCCGGTCCGAGGTGGACGGCCCACCGGATCCGCAGCCGGGCAGCGCGGTCAGGGCGACCGTGAGGGCGAGGACGGCGATGGTCGGCTTCGAACGCACCCGCCGATGCTAGGAGCGCGGTCCGTCCCCGCACGACCGCCGGCGGAATCCTTAACCCCCCGCTAATCCCGCCCGCACCCGGGATCGACTCGGCCTGCGGCAGAGCGGCGCCTTCGCGGGCGGGGAGAGCCCGGTCTGCCGCAGGTCGAGCGCGGCTCCCGGGCGAGCCGGCCGTCGAGGCCGGCTCCCGCCGTCGACGGTCAGGCGTGGGAGAGGGCGAAGGCGGTGAGGAAGCCGAGGACGGTGACCAGGCCGACCAGCAGGTGGGCGTCATCGAACGCCTCCGGGACCATGGTGTCGGTGATCATCGCGAGGATCGCGCCGGCCGCCAGCGCCGTGATGGTGGCCAGCACCTCCGGCGGGGCGCCACCGAGCAGCGTGTAGCCGGCCAGCGCCGCCACGCCGCTGATCAGGGCGATCGCCGTCCAGAGCAGGAAGACGTACCGCCGGGTGCGGCCCGCCTGGCGCATGCCCGCGGCGCTGGACAGGCCCTCCGGCACGTTGCTGAGGAAGACCGCGATCACCGTGACCAGGCTGACCGGCCCGCCGGCCAGCAGGCTCGCGCCGATCACCACCGACTCCGGTACGCCGTCGAGCAGCGCGCCGATCGCGATGGCCGTGCCCGAGCCGGGTTGCTCCTGTTCGGACGGTTGCTGGTCGCCGGAGCGCTTGCGGTGCCGGGCGCCCCGGCGGGCCAGCAGGACGTTCGCCCCGGTGTACGCGAGCGCCCCGGCCGCCGCCCCGATCGTGACCGGCAGCAGCCCGCCCTGCTCGTGCGCCTCGGCGATCAGCTCGAACGACACGGCGGAGAGCAGCACACCGGCGCCGAACGCCATCACCGACGCGATGACGCGGGCCGGCACCCGCGCGAAGAATCCGGCGACCGCCCCGATCAGCAGGGCGGACCCGGCCAGCAGCCCCCAGAGTCCCGCTTCCAACCATTCCGGCACGCGCAGGACCCTACCCTCGCCGGAAAATCGGAAACGGGTTCAGAAGTCGGCGAAGAGGTACGGCAGCTCACGCGGGAAGATCCGGCGCAGCTCGGCCGCCGCGTCCGCCGGCACCTCACCCAGTCCCCGGATGACGACGTCGGCCGGGTCGAGCACCCCGTACGCCAGGGCGGAGAGGCCGGCGGCGGTGAGCGTCGTGGTCGGCACGCTGCCCGGTGCGGCGCTGTCGCCCGGCAGCAGCTCCAGCTTTCCGGTGGTGCCGTCGAGCAGGTGGCTGCCGGCCAGCCAGCGGTCCCCGACCAGCTCGACGCGGACGCGCCCGGCCCCGGTCGGCAGGTCGGCGAGCGCGTCCAGGCTCAGCAGCCGGGCCATCGGGGCGGGTGAGCCTGGCCGGGAGACCCGCGCCTCGACGTGCACCGCGAGGTCGGTGAGCCACAGCTCGGGCAGCTCGTCGGCGGGGAGCTGGACGCTGATCCGCTCCACCTGGTCGACGTGCCGGGCGAAGAACTGCAGCAGGGACGCCCGCGCGTACGGGTCCTCGGCGAGCAGGTCGTCGGCGTGCAGGGTGCCGCCGTGGTCGTCGATCCGGTAGGTGACCGCGCCGACGGTCGCACCGTCCCGGACGGCGGTGAGCAGCCAGCGGTCGTCCCGGTCCCGCTGGGCGACGGCGCGGAAGTCCGGGAAGATGGCGAACCCGTGCCGCTCGCGCAGGCAGCGCTCGGTGTACGCGCGCCACGTCGGGTAGCCGGCCCCGATCCGCTCCCAGGTCACCTCTCCGGGCAGGTCGGCGCGGAGCAGCGGTGCCAGGTCGGCCGGGGAGAAGGTCGCGGTACGCCGGCGGGGCAGCCCGACGTACCCGAAGCGCTCGTAGAACGAGGCGCGGAACGGGTAGAGCGCGGTCAACGCGTGGCCCTCGTCCCGCAGCTCGTCGAGCAGCCGGTGCAGCAGGTTGCGGACGTGGCCGCGGCGGCGGGCCAGCGGGTGGGTGGCCACCCCGGCCACGCCCGCCATCGGCAGCACGCTGCCGCGCAGGTTCTGCCGCATCGGGATCGCCGAGGCGGCCGCCGCGACGTTCCCGCCCTCCTCCACGACCAGGGTCCGGTTGCCCGCGTTGTACGGCAGGTACGCGCGGAACTCGTCGACCCGGGACGCGCCCATCGGCGACGCCTCGAACGCGTACGCCTGGAGGGGGAAGGTGGTGGTGAGGCGTTCCTCGGCGGCCAACCGGCGGATGAGCATCCGTCCATCCCAACCCGGGTCGGCCGCCCCCGCAACCGGATTGGTCGGTCAGGCCTCGGTGACGTCGGAGACAATCACCGTGACGTTGTCCGGGGCGCCGGCCTGGTGGGCCAGCTTCACCAGCTGCTCGCCGCAGTGCTGCCGGTCGGGGTAGGTGGCCAGTGCCGAGGCGATGGCGACGTCCTCCACGTAGTCGGAGAGGCCGTCGCTGCACAGCAGCAGCCGGTCGCCGGGGAACACGGCGAGCGCCCCGATGGCCGGCGGCGCGTCGGAGCCCTGCACGGCCCGGGTGACCAGGGAGCGCTGGGGGTGGTGGCGGGCCTGGTCGGGGGAGAGCGCGCCCTGGTCGACCAGCGCCTGCACGAAGGTGTCGTCCCGGGTGAGCTGGGTCAGTTCGTTGTCCCGCAGCAGGTAGCAGCGGGAGTCGCCGACCTGGGCGAGGACCAGGGTGTCGGCGGCGAGCAGGCCGGCGGTCAGGGTCGTACCCATGCCGTCGCGGGCCGGGTCCACCGTGATGGCGGCGCGGATCCGTTGGTTGGCGGTGCTCACCACGGCGCGCAGCGCGTCGGCGGCCTCGTCGGGCGCGGTGGGTGGGGTCAGCTCGTCCAGGATCCGGATGACGATCTCGCTCGCCACCTCCCCCGCGGGGAGGCCGCCCATGCCGTCGGCCACCGCCACGAGGCGGTCACCGGCGAGTGCGGAGTCCTCGTTGTTGGTCCGGACGAGGCCGACGTCGTTGAGGATGGCCGAGCGGAGGATCAGCGTCATGGGGTCAAGCTTGCCAAGAAGACCCCGCCCTCGTCTCTACACACCGGGTATGGCCGAGGAAGATCAGCGTGTCTCGCCGGCTTCATCCATCGTGGTCAGCCGCGTGGATAGCGCAGCAGCAGGCTCGCCCGGACCGGCTCGTCGCCCACGGCGGCGTAGCTGTGCGGCACGTCCGAGGTCCAGCGCAGGTACTCGCCCGGCCCGGCGGTCAGCGGGGCGTCCACCGGCCCGGCGCGCAGCACGCCGGAGAAGACGGTCACGTGCTCGGTGACCCCCGCCTGGTGCGCGGGGGAGAGCTGCGCCGGCCCGGGGGCGACCCGCATCCGGTAGAGCTCGTACGTCGCGTCGGTGTCGGTGAAGACCTCCAGCAGGGTGGCGCCCACCGCGGCGCCTCGTACGGTCGGCGTGTCGGCCGGCCCGGAGAGGACGGCGGTGAGCGGCACCCCGAGCTGCGCGGTGACCGCGTAGAGGGTCTCCAGCGTGGGGTTGCGGGTGCCGTTCTCCAGGCCGGAGAGGGTGGCCTTTCCGACGCCGGCGCGCCGGGCGAGGGTGGACAGAGACAGCCCCCGCTCCTCGCGGAGGGCGCGGATCCGCCGGCCGACCTCGTCCGCAGTGTGGTCACCGGCTGGTGGGGCAGCTGCCATGGCGGCTATCGTCCTACACCGTGCCGTTCCGTAAACGGAACGCCGGACGGAGGTGGGGCATGGCCGGGCGACTCCAACCCGTGCTGGCCGGGGTGGTCACCGCCCTGGTCGGCTTCGCCAGCTCGTTCACGGTGGTCCTCGCCGGGCTGCGCGCGGTCGGCGCCGACCAGGCGCAGGCGGCCTCCGGCCTGCTCGCGCTCTGCGTCGCCACCGGTTGCTGCGCCGTCTGGCTCGGGCTGCGGCACCGGATGCCCCTCGCCATCGCCTGGTCCACCCCGGGCGCCGCGCTGCTCGTCGCCACGGGCCCGGTGCCCGGCGGCTGGCCGGCGGCCGTCGGCGCGTTCCTGCTCACCGGTGTGCTGATCGCCGCCGCCGGGCTGGTCCCACCGCTCGGCCGGGCGGTCGCGGCGATCCCGGGCCCGATCGCCAGCGCCATGCTCGCCGGGGTGCTGCTGCCGCTCTGCACCGCGCCCGTCCGGGCCCTGGTCGAGGTGCCCCGGCTGGCCGGCCCGGTGGTGCTCGCCTGGCTGGTGCTGCACCGCTTCGCGCGCCGCTGGGCCGTGCCGGGCGCGCTGGCCGTCGCGGTCGTGGCCATCGCGCTCACCGCCGCCGCGCCGGTCCGGTCGCACCTCGCGCCGACCGAGATAGGT
>NZ_JBSGJR010000484.1:0-5576 GCF_053605645.1 Micromonospora sp. NPDC003776 | reverse complement strand
GCCGCCGGGCCGCGGCCGGGCCCGATGGTGCCGCCGCCCCCGCGCGAGGCGGCACGCCCGCCGAAGCGGGTCGACCCGGTTCCCGGTACCCCGTTCGGCGTGGTCCACCTGGACGTGCCGCCGGTGACCTCGGGGCTCGCCATCGGCTCGCTGATCACCGGGATCGCCTCGATCCTGGTCTCGCTCCTGGTGTTCTGCTTCGGTTTCGCCGGGCCGGACTACGGCGGCGCCTGGGCCGCCGGTGCGTTCACGGTGCTCGGTGGCATCGCCGGGACCGCGGCCATCATCGCCGGCCTGCTGTCCCGCCGGCAGATCCGGCGGCCGGCACCCCCGCCGGCGGTTCGGTTCGCCGGGCGGGGCCTGGCGGTGGCCGGGCTCAGCTGTGGGGGAGTGGGGCTGCTGCTAAGCCTGCTCGGGTTGGCGGTGGCCCTGGTGGTGCAGATCACGTGATCGCGCGCCGGCGCGGCTGACCGGGGATGAACAGGGGCGGCGGCGGTCCCGGGCGGTCCGATGGGCGGGCGGAGCCGGGGCCGCCGGGCCGGTCGGGGCCGTAGCCGGTACACTGGTAGCCGTAGGTGCCCATCACGGGCGGGCAGGCACGATGCGATCGGCCGGTGGACTGCGACGCGGTTCTCCCGGACCGCTCCGTTTTGACCTGCGCGGCTGTGGTAGGTACTCTTTCCCCTTGTGCCCGGGCAAGCCCGGGCAATGCGTGCGTGCGCTGGAACCGGTCAGCCGGTGATCGCGCGGCGGCACGACCCACAGCCAGAAGATCCGGCGCGGGGAGTTCCCTGTGCCGGTGACGAAGACCCGGTACGGCGCGCGAGCGACGCAGCGGGACCGTGATCCGGGCGACACGCCCGACCGCGGGTGCTGGGACCCCCGTCAGGTGGCCCTGGTTGGAATGTAGGAGAGCCGCCCATCAGGTCGGCTAGAGCAGACGGCGCGGTCGCCTCGCAGCGGCCGAAGGGAGCGGAGAAACCCGGTGCCCACCATTCAGCAGCTGGTCCGAAAGGGCCGCCAGGCCAAGACGACCAAGACCAAGACCCCGGCGCTGAAGGGGTCCCCCCAGCGTCGCGGCGTGTGCACCCGCGTGTACACCACCACCCCGAAGAAGCCGAACTCGGCGCTGCGCAAGGTCGCTCGTGTCAAGCTCAGCAGCCAGATCGAGGTGACCGCCTACATCCCGGGCGTCGGCCACAACCTGCAGGAGCACTCGATCGTGCTCGTCCGCGGCGGCCGTGTGAAGGACCTCCCCGGCGTGCGGTACAAGATCGTTCGCGGCTCGCTGGACACCCAGGGTGTCCGCAACCGCAAGCAGGCTCGCAGCCGCTACGGCGCGAAGAAGGAGAAGAGCTGACATGCCGCGTAAGGGACCCGCTCCGCGGAAGCCGCTGGTCGCTGACCCGGTGTACAACTCCCCGCTGGTCACCCAGCTGGTGAACAAGATCCTGCTGCGCGGCAAGCGCCAGCTCGCCGAGCGCATCGTGTACGCCGCCCTGGAGGGCTGCCGCGAGAAGTCCGGCACCGACCCGGTCGTCACCCTGAAGCGGGCGATGGACAACGTCAAGCCGACCCTCGAGGTCCGCAGCCGTCGCGTCGGTGGCGCCACCTACCAGGTTCCGGTGGAGGTCCGGCCGGCCCGCGCGACCACCCTCGGTCTGCGCTGGCTGGTGACCTACTCCCGCGCCCGGCGCGAGAAGACCATGGTCGAGCGGCTGATGAACGAGCTGCTGGACGCGAGCAACGGCCTCGGCGCTGCCGTGAAGCGGCGCGAGGACACGCACAAGATGGCCGAGTCCAACAAGGCCTTCGCGCACTACCGCTGGTAACACCCTGGTTCCGGCGCCCACGAGGCGCCGGAACCGCCACCAGTTGTGTCGAGACGACGATAAGTAGGGATTGAAGTGGCCGCCGCAGACGCGCTCGCCAACGTACGCAACATCGGCATCATGGCGCACATCGATGCCGGTAAGACCACTACCACCGAGCGAATCCTGTTCTACACCGGTATCACGTACAAGATCGGTGAGGTCCACGAGGGCGCTGCCGTCATGGACTGGATGGAGCAGGAGCAGGAGCGCGGTATCACCATCACTTCCGCCGCCACGAAGTGCGAGTGGAAGGGCCACACGATCCAGATCATCGACACGCCCGGCCACGTCGACTTCACGGTCGAGGTCGAGCGGTCGCTGCGCGTTCTGGACGGTGCGGTCGCGGTCTACGACGGTGTCGCCGGCGTGGAGCCGCAGACGGAGAACGTCTGGCGGCAGGCGGACAAGTACAACGTCCCCCGGATGTGCTTCGTCAACAAGCTCGACCGGACCGGCGCCGACTTCTTCCGCTGCGTGCAGATGATGATCGACCGGCTCAACGCCACCCCGCTGGTCCTCCAGGTGCCGATCGGTGCCGAGTCGGACTTCATCGGCGTGGTGGACCTGGTCGGCATGCGCGCCCTCACCTGGCGCGGGGAGACCCAGAAGGGTGAGGACTACGCGATCGAGGAGATCCCGGCCGAGCTGGCGGACACCGCCGCCGAGTGGCGCGAGAAGCTGCTGGAGACCCTGGCCGACGTCGACGACTCGGTGATGGAGAAGTACCTCGAGGGCGAGGAGATCTCCGTCGAGGACATCCAGGCCGGCATCCGGCGCGCCACCATCGACGGCAAGGCCAACCCGGTGCTGTGCGGCACCGCGTTCAAGAACAAGGGCATCCAGCCGATGCTCGACGCGGTGGTCGCCTACCTGCCGTCGCCGCTGGACATCCCGGCGATCGAGGGCACCGCGACCGACGGCGAAACCCCGATGCAGCGGAAGCCGTCCACCTCCGAGCCGTTCTCGGGCCTGGCCTTCAAGATCCAGACCGACAAGCACCTCGGCAAGCTCACCTACGTCCGGGTCTACTCCGGCGTGGTCGAGTCCGGGTCCCAGGTGGTCAACTCCACCAAGGACCGCAAGGAGCGGATCGGCAAGATCTACCAGATGCACGCCAACAAGCGGGAGGAGCGCAGCTCCGCCAAGGCTGGCGACATCATCGCGGTCCAGGGTCTGAAGCAGACCACCACCGGTGACACCCTGTGCGACCCGGCGAACCCGGTCATCCTCGAGTCGATGACCTTCCCGGAGCCGGTCATCGAGGTGGCCATCGAGCCGAAGACCAAGGCCGACCAGGAGAAGCTCAGCACCGCCATCCAGCGGCTGGCCGAGGAGGACCCGACCTTCCGCGTCAAGCTGGACGAGGAGACCGGCCAGACCGTCATCTCCGGCATGGGCGAGCTGCACCTGGACATCCTGGTCGACCGGATGCGCCGCGAGTTCAACGTCGAGGCGAACATCGGTAAGCCGCAGGTGGCGTACCGCGAGACCATCCGCCGCGCGGTGGAGAAGGTCGAGTACACCCACAAGAAGCAGACCGGTGGTTCCGGCCAGTACGCCCGGGTCATCATCAGCCTGGAGCCGTTGCCGCTGGACAACGACTCGCCGACCTACGAGTTCGCGAACGCCGTCACCGGTGGCCGTATCCCCCGGGAGTTCATCCCCTCGGTGGACGCGGGCGCCCAGGACGCCATGCAGTACGGCGTGCTCGCCGGCTTCCCGCTGGTCGGCGTGAAGCTGACGCTGGTGGACGGCCAGTACCACGAGGTCGACTCGTCCGAGATGGCATTCAAGATCGCCGGCTCGATGGCGATGAAGGAGGCGGCCCGCAAGGCCGACCCCGCGCTGCTCGAGCCGATGATGGCCGTTGAGGTCACCACTCCTGAGGAGAACATGGGTGACGTCATCGGCGACCTCAACTCCCGCCGTGGCATCATCCAGGCGATGGAGGAGCGCGGCGGTGCCCGCGTCGTCCGCGCCCTGGTGCCGCTGTCGGAGATGTTCGGCTACGTCGGCGACCTGCGGTCGAAGACCCAGGGCCGGGCTAGCTACAGCATGCAGTTCGACTCCTACGCCGAGGTTCCGGCCTCGGTGGCCAAGGAGATCATCGCCAAGGCGACCGGCGAGTGACCCTCGCCTGAGCCGACCCGATGAGCCGGGGACGGTCGCGGGAGGAATCTCCCGCCCGCGACCACCTCGGTCGGGTTGTGTGAATCCGGGCCTGTAGGCTTCATCGCCGCAGAACCCACCAAGGCTCTCCGGCCGTCAGGTCGGAAAGGCTGTCGACAGAGTCCTAAGCGCCGACCCTGGCGCACCGGGGCGAACGAACCAAGAAGTCCACAGGAGGACACCAGTGGCGAAGGCTAAGTTCGAGCGGACTAAGCCGCACGTCAACATCGGCACCATTGGTCACATCGACCACGGTAAGACGACGCTGACGGCGGCCATCACCAAGGTCCTGCACGACGAGTACCCGGACCTGAACCCGTACACCCCGTTCGACGAGATCGACAAGGCGCCGGAGGAGAAGGCCCGCGGCATCACGATCTCGATCGCGCACGTCGAGTACCAGACCGCCAACCGGCACTACGCGCACGTCGACTGCCCGGGTCACGCGGACTACATCAAGAACATGATCACCGGTGCCGCCCAGATGGACGGCGCGATCCTGGTGGTCGCCGCGACCGACGGCCCGATGCCGCAGACCCGCGAGCACGTGCTGCTGGCCCGCCAGGTCGGCGTGCCGTACATCGTCGTGGCGCTCAACAAGAGCGACATGGTGGACGACGAGGAGCTCCTGGAGCTCGTCGAGCTCGAGGTCCGCGAGCTGCTCTCCTCGCAGGAGTACCCGGGTGACGACCTGCCGGTCGTCCGGGTCTCGGCGCTGAAGGCCCTCGAGGGTGACCCCGAGTGGACCGCCAAGCTGCTCGACCTGATGAACGCTGTCGACACCGCGATCCCGCAGCCGGAGCGCGAGACCGACAAGCCGTTCCTCATGCCGATCGAGGACGTCTTCACGATCACCGGTCGTGGCACCGTCGTCACCGGTCGCGCCGAGCGCGGCATCCTCAAGCCGAACGAGGAGGTGGAGATCGTCGGCATCCGCGAGAAGTCGATGAAGACCACCTGCACCGGCATCGAGATGTTCCGCAAGCTGCTCGACGAGGCGCGCGCCGGCGAGAACGTCGGTCTGCTCCTCCGCGGCATCAAGCGCGAGGACGTCGAGCGCGGCATGGTCGTCATCAAGCCGGGCACCACGACCCCGCACACGGAGTTCGAGGCGACGGTCTACATCCTCTCCAAGGAGGAGGGTGGCCGCCACACCCCGTTCTTCCAGAACTACCGTCCGCAGTTCTACTTCCGGACCACGGACGTCACCGGCGTCGTCACGCTGCCCGAGGGCACCGAGATGGTCATGCCGGGCGACAACACCACGATGACCGTGAAGCTGATCCAGCCCATCGCGATGGAGGAGAACCTCAAGTTCGCGATCCGGGAGGGTGGCCGTACGGTCGGCGCGGGTCGCGTCACCAAGATCATCAAGTGAGCTGGGTAACCCCGATTAGCGTTGCCGTGCGGTAGTACGGCATACTGGTCAGGTTGCGTAACGACGGTTAGTCGCCCGCGTCCGGTGCATGCTGGACCTCCGGGCAGACCAACAGTCGCGCGTAGGGTGGTTGACCGCCCCTGGCGGTCAACCAC
>NZ_JBSGJR010000483.1:0-5613 GCF_053605645.1 Micromonospora sp. NPDC003776 | reverse complement strand
GCGGGCCCCCGGCGGGGGGGGGGGGGGGGGGGCGGGGCCCCCGGTTGTTTACGGCCCCCCCCCCACCCGGGGGGGGGGCCGGCCGGCCCCCCCCGTCCGCGTACCCGGTCAGCGGCGCATCAGCTCGTTGAGCGTGCCGTAGTCGAGGGCGTCGGCCAGCGCGCCGTACGTGCCGGCGCTGAACGCCTCCTCCGCCGCCCGGCGGGCCACCGCGTACGCGGCCTCGGCGACCGAGGAGCCGAGGCTGACCCGGGCCACCCCGAGCTTCGCCAGTTCCGCCACGGCCGGGGCACCCGGTCCGGCCAGGATGTTCAGCGGGGCCGGGATCGCCGCCACCAGGGCGGCCACCGTCGCCGGCTCGACCGTTCCCGGCACGAACACCCCGTCGGCCCCGGCGGCCAGGTACGCCTCGGCGCGCGCCACCGTCTCCCGCACCCCGCCCACGCCCCGCAGGAACGTGTCGATGCGGGCGTTGACGTACAGCGGGATGCCCGTCCGGTCCGCGGCCGACCGGACGGCCGCCAGCCGGGCACACTGCTCGTCGACCGGGCGCAACGGCGTCTCCCCGCTGTGTCGGGCGTCCTCGATGTTCACCCCCACGGCGCCCGCCGCGAGCACCGCGGCGATCGTGGTGGCCACCTCGTCGGGAGTGTCCCCGTACCCGGACTCGATGTCGGCGGTGACCGGCAGCGGCACCGCGGTGGCGACGCGGCGGACGAGGTCGACGGCGGCCTCGCGGCCGAGCGCGTCTCCGTCGGGGGCGCCGAGGCTCCAGGCGACGCCGGCGCTGGTGGTGGCGACCGCGCGGGCGCCGGCGGCGGCGATGATCCGGGCGCTCGCCACGTCCCAGGCGTTGACCAGGACCAGCGGCTCGCCGGGCACGTGCAGGCTACGGAAGTGCAGGGCTCGGGTGTGGTGATCGTTCACCCGGCCAGTCTGGGTCGGCGCGGCCGGCGGCCGTATTGTTTCAGTCTCAGCTGAAACGAAGGGGGCGGCGTGGTCGCGATCGGCCTGTCGGCGGGTGCCGTGGCGCGGGTGCGCTTCGCGCTCTCCTGCCTCTGGGAGGTGGTCGCCGGGGTGCGGGTGCTGCGGGACCCGGGACGGCACGCGCTCCACCTGCCCTGGGTGAACCGGGTCCGGCCGCGGCTGACCGCGGCCGGGCTGCTCGACCCGGACCGCGGGCTGCTCCACGAGCTCGTGCCCCCCGCCCCGGGCTACGTGGTCGACTTCCTCACCCCGCCGCCCACCGGCCTGAATCCGGACCTGGGTCAGGAACTGGCCGCGCTGCGGGCCACCCCGGGCGGCACGGTCCGCGCCCACCTGGACCTCCGCCCCGGTCCCCGGACACCCGCGCTGGACGCCCTGTACGCCGACCCGGAGGCGGGGCTGCGCCGGCTCGCCGGGGAGATCGAGGCGTACTGGCGGCTGGCGCTGGCGCCGGACTGGCCGAGGATCCGAGCGGTGCTCGACGCGGAGGTGTTCCACCGGGCCCGGCGGCTGGCCGAGGGCGGCGCGGCCGGGCTCCTCAACGACCTGCACGAGCGGGTCCGCTGGGAGGGCGACGCGCTGCTGATCAACCAGCGGCACTGCGCGGCCCCGGACGTGCCGGACGGCGTCGGGCTGGTCCTGGTGCCGTCGGTCTTCGTCTGGCCGTCGGTGCTCAGCATCGCGGCCGGCGACGTGTCGCAGCTGGCGTACCCGGCCCGGGGGGTCGGCGCGTTGTGGGAGTGCCCGGCGGGCGTGCCGGACGCGCTGGGCGCGGTGCTCGGGCGGGGGCGGGCCCGGCTGCTCGCGGCGCTGGACGCGCCCCGCTCCACCACCGAACTGGCCCGCCGGACGGGCCTGTCCCCGGCCGGGGTGTCGCAGCACCTGACCACGCTGCGCGCGGCCGGCCTGGTGGTGACCCACCGGCAGGGCCGGTCGCTGTTGAGCAGCAGGACGCCGATCGCCGAGGCGCTGCTGACCGCCGCGACCTGACCGGCCGGGCATGACAAAGAGGCCGTGTCGATGATCGACACGGCCTCTGAGCTGGTGGGCGATACTGGGTTTGAACCAGTGACCTCTTCCGTGTCAAGGAAGCGCGCTCCCACTGCGCCAATCGCCCTCGTCTACTGCCGAGGTGGAGACGGGATTTGAACCCGTGTACACGGCTTTGCAGGCCGTTGCCTCGCCTCTCGGCCACTCCACCGAGGTTGCCCCCGACATGCGTGGCGGCATCTCCGAGCGGACGACGGGATTCGAACCCGCGACCCTCACCTTGGCAAGGTGATGCGCTACCAGCTGCGCTACGTCCGCACGCCCCCGGCGTTTCCCGGTGACGGATGAGAACTTTAGCCGAGCCCGGGAACGGTTGCCAAATCGGGGTCCCTCCCGGGCGCGTCCGGGTGACGCCGGGCCCGGGTTCGCTGAGCTTCCTAGGAGCCTGGGCGAGCACCCTGGCCCAACTGTCCGGGATCCGACTCCCGACGGCCCGACCGGCCGCCTTGGTGACTCCTCGTGGTCAATCGGATGGGCTACGGTAACGGCGTGACGAGACGCGCCGCCGAGATCCGCCTGGATGCCCTGCTTCGCACGGCCTGTGACGTGATCGCGGAGCGCGGCCTCGCCAACACCCGGACGGCGGACGTGGCGGAGGCCGCCGGGGTCAGCCAGGCCCTGGTGTTCTACCACTTCGCCACCAAGGACCGGATGCTCGCGCAGGCCTTCGCGTACGCCGTCGAGCAGGACCTGGCCAAGCTCGACGCGGTGGTGCACTCCTCCGCCCCGCCGCTGACCAAGCTGCGCCGGATGCTCCGGCTGTACGCCCCGACCGGCCGCTCCACCTCCTGGTCCATGTGGATCGACGGCTGGGCCGAGTCGCTGCGTACCCCCGAGCTGGAGAAGGTCTCCCGCCGGCTCGACCTGCGCTGGCGGCAGGACCTCGCCGCGGTGATCAGCGCCGGGGTGGCCGACGGGACCTTCGACTGCCCCGACCCGGGTGGCGCGGCGTGGCGGATCAGCGCGGTGATGGACGGCCTCGCGGTACAGCTCTCGGTGCACGAGCGGGTGATCACCCGGCGGCAGATCGCGGAGTGGATCCGCCTGGTGGCGACCCGGGAGCTCGGTCTGGAGCCGGCCGCCCTGGACTGACCGCCCGACCGCGCTCCCACAGCCGGTCCCGGGCCGGCGGGTGGACGTTGGCCAACTCGAGGTCGCCGCCGTAGTGCGCGAGCACCCGGTGGTCCATCACCCGCCGCCACAGCGGCGGCAGCAGCGCGGTCACCACCATGGTCGCGTAGCCGGCGGGCAGCTGCGGCGAGGCGTCGAAGCTGCGCAGCGTCTGGTAGCGGCGCAGCGGATTGGCATGGTGGTCGCTGTGCCGCTGGAGCTGGAAGAGGAAGACGTTGGTGACGGTCCGGTCGCTGTTCCAGCTGTGCCGGGCATCGACCTTCTCGTAGCGGCCCGCGGCGGTGCGCTGCCGCGCCAGGCCGTAGTGCTCCAGGTAGTTGACCACCTCGAGCAGGGAGAAGCCGGCCACCGCCTGGAGGGCGAGGAACACCAGCACACCCGGCCCGAAGGCGACCGCCAGGACCGCGTAGAGCAGCACGGTCATCGCCCACGCGTTGAGCACGTCGTTGCGCCAGCTCCACGGCGTACGCCCGCGCAGCCGGAACCGGCTCGTCTCCAGCCGCCAGGCGGAGCGGAGGCTGCCGAGGACCGTACGCGGCCAGAACGCCCAGAAACTCTCCCCCAGCCGGGAACTGGCCGGATCCTCCGGGGTGGCGACCCGGGTGTGGTGACCCCGGTTGTGCTCGACGTAGAAGTGCCCGTACCCGGTCGGCGCGAGAGCGATCTTGGAGAGCCAGCGCTCCGCCGTCTCCCGCTTGTGCCCCAGCTCGTGGGCGGTGTTGATGGCGATGCCGTCGACCACGCCGGCGGTGGCGACCAACCCGGCGGCGGCCACCCAGGACAGGCCGGGTCCGGCCCACACGGCGCAGCAGAGCACCAGGGCCGCGTACTGGGCGGGCAGCCAGAGGTAGGTGAGCCAGCGGTAGTAGCCGTCCGCCTGCAGCGCCGGCACCGCCTCCTCCGGCGGGTTCTCCCGGTTGTCGCCGATGAGCAGGTCCACCACGGGGATCAGTCCGAAGACCACCACCGGGGTGAGCCACCACGCCCAGGCGGCCCCGGTGCCGTGCCAGACGCTCCAGGCGACGAACGGCAGCACCGGGACGAGCAGGGCGAGCGGCCAGAGCGGTTTGCGGGTGTCGCGCCAGGGGGTCGGGTCGGTGCCCATCGTCAGCCTCCGATCGGTTGACTCGTGCCCCGACTGTGGCAGCCGTCACGCCGTTTTACAAGAGGCGATGTTTTGTAAAGCATCGCTCAGTCGTCGCGCAGCAGGCGCCGCATCCGCAGCAGCAGCCCGGCGCCGAGGAAGAGCAGCAGGCCACCGAGGAGGAAGGCGGCCTGGACCACCCCGAAGCCGCCCGAGGCGGAGACCGAACGGCCCGCCGCGGCGGGCGGCGGCTCGACCACCGCCTCGTCGCTCGGCGTGGCCTCCGCGGGCTCGTCGGTTGCCGGCTCCTCCGTGGCCGGGTCGGTCGGCTCGGCGGTGGTCGCAGTCGGCTCCGGCGCCGGCCCGGTCGGCCCGGCCCCGGCGTCCTCCCCCACCACCTGCCGGGTGGCGGTCTGCCGGGCCAGCAGGCGCAGGCTCTCGTCGTACGCCTCGGCGGCGAAGCTCACCCGCCCCCGGGTGACGTCCCCGGCGAAGGCCACCCGGTACCGGGCGGTGACCGTACGGCCCGGGCAGAGCAGGCCCGGGTCCAGTTCCCGGTCCGTCAGCCGCGCCGCGTCCCCCTCGGTCCGGATCTCCAGCGGGAAGGAGCCGCTCTCCTCCACCCGGTCCACCTTGACCTGGTCCAGCCGCAGGCCCCGCACCTCCAGCAGCATCGACCAGCGCACCTTGACGCAGCCGCCGCCGTCGGACCGGGACACCACCGCCGACAGGGTCTCCACCCGGTCGCCGGCGGTGAACTCGTCCGGCAGGCCGGTCAACTCGGTGGCGAACGGGGCCGCCGCCCGGGCCGGCCCGGCCGCGCCGAGGCCCGCCCCGGAGAGGCAGGTCAGGACTACCCCGACTCGCAGCACGTACCGCCACCCGCTCACCACCGCCGCGCCCTCCCGTCGCTCGCGTCCACCCGGAACGCTATGAGCGGCATCCGCGGGCCGGTAGACGGGCGTGTTCGCACGGACCGGCAACCGCGGGGGTCGTTATCACCCGGCGTGGTGAACCCGTCACGCCCGCCCCGCGACACGCCGGAGACGCGGCCGTACGACAGAATCACCGGGTGTCCGACCTCTCCGCGGCCTTCGTCCGGCTGCACGCCCGGCTCGCCCCGGTCGCCTTCGTCCCCGAGGTGCGGCTGCACCAGGCCGACGAGCCGATCGGCCTGTGGGAACTGACCGAGGGCGAGTTCCGCAGCGCCCAGCCGCCGCCGTTCTGGGCCTTCGCCTGGGCCGGCGGGCAGGCGCTCGCCCGCTACGTCACCGACCACCCCGACCTGGTCGCGGGCCGCCGGGTGCTCGACCTCGCCTCCGGCTCCGGCCTGGTCGCCATCGCGGCCGCCCGGGCCGGCG
>NZ_JBSGJR010000482.1:0-5617 GCF_053605645.1 Micromonospora sp. NPDC003776 | reverse complement strand
CCAGGGCGGCGTACCGGTCGGCGAGCCAGCGGGCCAGGCTCTCCTCCGGGTCGTACGGGACCGTGGCCCAGTCCTGGTGCTCCGGGTGGATGTGCGGGCTCGGGGAGATCGGCGTCGGGCTCGGTGACGTGGGCGACGGGCTCGGCGAGGTCGGGGACGGGCTGGCGGTGGTCGGCGTCGGGCTGGGCGTGCCGCCGAGCCGATCGGCCACCAGGATGCCCCGGCCGTTGGTGCCCAGGTAGACCCGGCCATAGACCCGGGGGTCACCGGTCAGCGCCTCGCCGGCGTTGCCGTACTGGTGCTGGTCGTCGTTGATCCGCACCCAGCTGGCGCCGGTGTCGTCGGAGCGGTACACGCCGGCCTTGCCGTCGACCGTGCCCATCAGGAACAGCGCCGGGTACGTCCGGCCGGGCGCGGCCTTGCCGAAGCCGACGTTCACCGAGGCGGACACGCCGGTCACCGGGGCGAAGCTCGCGCCGGAGTCGGTGGAGTGCCAGAGGCCCCCCGCACCGGCCAGCCAGATGTCGCCCTCGGCCCCCGGCAGCGCCTTGAACTTGACCCCGGTGGTGGGCAGGCCGGTCGCCGCGGTGGCGGTGAAGGCCGCCCCGCCGTTGGTGCTGACGTAGAACCTCCCGTTGCTCACGCCGTAGAACTTGTTGGGGTTGACCCGGTCGGACTCGACGGTGGCGTTGGCCGGAATGCCGGTGGCGGCGGTCCACGAGTTGCCGAAGCCGACCGACCGGACCACCTGCTGGCCGGCGTCGCCCGGCGCCCAGACGAACTGGCTGCCGTCGGCGGACGCGGCCACCGTGCCGCCGTTGTTGATCCCGCCGGGTTCAGTGCCCTGGAACCAGTTCGCGCCGCCGTCGGTGGAGAAGGCGACGTGGCTGTCGTTGGGCCGGTCGGCGTCGGTGAAGTTGCCCGCCCGGACCAGCACCGCCGGCTTGGTCTCGGCGTAGTCGAGGCTGGTGGTGCTGGTGAAGACGGGCTGGGTGAACATGGTCGCCGGCACCGCGGTGAGGTCGGTGTGGCGGAAGCCGCCGATGTCCCCGAGCGCGCTGATCAGCGGGGCGCCCGACGGCGGGCTGACCAGGTCGAGCACGGCCGTCTCCTCCAGCCCCTTGACCATCGGCCTGATGGTGAAGGGGCCGCCGGTGTCCCACTTCGTCAGGTCGGTGGTGCCGTAGATGGTCGCGCCGGTGCCGTAGAGCATCCGGTTGCTGTCGAACGGGTCGATCTCCACCGACTCGTTCATCCAGCCCAGCTTCGGGGTCTCCTCGGGCGGGGAGGGGTTGGTGCCGAAGGTCAGCCAGGGCACCGAGCTGATGTCCATCGTGTACTTCTTGGTGCGGTTCGGGTAGCTGGCCCAGTCCCAGATCCGGCTCCAGGTCGCCCCGCCGTCGGCGCTGCGCCAGAAGATCGCGTCCGGCCACCAGGAGACCTGGGTGGCGACCATGAGGGTGTTCGGGTGCTGCCGGTCGATGGTCAGGCCCGAGTAGCCGAAGTAGTCGTCGCTGCTGGACGACGGGATCGGGCTGATCTGCGTCCAGGCGCCGGTGGCCCGGTTGAACTTCCACACGTCACCCTTGCCGCCGTCGTACGGGCCGCCGGTGTCGCTGGTGGCGATGTAGAGGTAGCCGCCGACCGGGTCGACCACCCCCTTGTGGGCCAGGTAGCCGGTGGGCTGACCGGGGATCCGTTCCCAGCTGGCCCCGCCGTTGGTGCTCCGGTAGACCGGGTTCTGCTTGTCCGCCACGCCGACGTAGATGGTCTGCGTGGCGTTGCCCGCCGTACCGGTGCTCTTGTCGAAGCTGACCCAGGTCAGCCCCTGGTTCTGGCTCTGGTAGCCGCTGCTGTCGTTCGGGTCGGCCCGGTAGTTGCCGACGTTCGGGAAGGTGGTCACCTTGGCCCAGGTCGCCCCGTAGTCGGTGCTGCGCCAGAGGCCGTTACCGCCCTCGGCGCCGTAGTACAGGATGCTGTTCCGGTTCGGGTCGACCGCGAGCCGCTCGCCCATGCCGCGACCGGGCATGTTGCCGCCGTTCTTGAACGGCAGTTCGGTGGCCTGCCAGGTGGCGCCCTTGTCGGTGGAGCGCAGGATCGCCCCGTTGTTCGGGTCCCAGGCGTTGGTGTACATGCCGACCGCCGCGTACACCCGGTTGGTCTGCACCGGGTCGGTGGCGAGGCTGACCACGCCGTTCCAGCCCCACCGGTCGGCGCCGACCCAGTCGAGCAGCGGCGTCCAGGACTGCGTGGACTGCTCCCAGCGGTACGCGCCGCCGATGTCGGTGCGGGCGTAGATGAGGTTCTTCTCGGTCGGGTTGAAGACGATCCCCGGGACGAAGCCGCCGCCGTCGACCCGGACGTTCTTCCAGCTGTACGGCTCCGCCGAGGCGGCGGCGGCCGGGGTGGCGGGGGTGGCGGCGAACTGCACGACGACGGCCGCCGCCGTGGCGGCCAGCGCGGCCGCGGCCGCGCCGGCGAGACTTCTGCGCATGGGCGGTTCCTCTCGGTTGCCCGTGGTGGGACGGAAGCGAGGTGGGATGGAGCGGGGAGCTGCCCGGGCTCCCCGTCGGTGTGCTTGGCTCCCGCAGACCGAGGGACGTTCACCCTAACCGCTGCGCGCCGGCATTTGGAAGCGCTCCCAACCAACTCGCTCGCCCGGACGGGATGAGGGCAGGTCACCCGGGGTGCGGACAGGATCGTGGTGCGGACGTCCGTGCCACGAACCGATCCGGGAGGGAGCCACCCCATGGCCACCGACACGATCACCCGCACCGACCAGGACATCCAGTCCGACGTCCTCGACGAGCTGACCTGGGAGCCCCGGGTACGCCCCACCGAGATCGGGGTGACCGTCTCCGAGGGCGTGGTGACGCTGACCGGCTGGGTGGACAGCTACGCCAAGAAGTGGGCCGCCGAACGGGCCGCGCACCGGGTCTCCCGGGTCCGGGCGGTCGCCAACGACCTCGCCGTCCGGATCGCCACCTCGGCCGAGAAGAGCGACCCGGAGATCGCCACCGCCGCCGGCCGGGCACTGGAGTGGGACGCGTTCGTGCCGATCGAGGCACTGGACGTGACCGTCGCCGACGGCTGGGTCACCCTGCACGGCGAGGTGGAGTGGGAGTACCAGCGCCGCGCCGCCGAGCGGGCGGTCGGCCGGCTCACCGGCGTACGCGGGGTGAGCAACGGGATCACGGTCCGGCCCAGCGTGCGCGCCGACGGGCGCGACCTGGCCGAGCGGATCGTGGACGCGCTGGCCCGCAACGGCGCCACCGAGGCGGAGGGGATCAGCATCCGGATCCACGGCGACACCGCCGTGCTGGCCGGCCTGGTGCACTCCGTGCCCGAACGGGAGGAGATCGAGCGGGTGGTCTGGTCCGCCCCCGGCATCCGGGAGGTGCACAACCACGTGACGGTCGGGCGCTGAGCCGAACCACCCGGGGCGGGTGATCCCCGCTCACCCCGGCCCGGACGAGGGTGGGAACCATGACTGATCCGAACGGGCTGATCACACCCGGGCGCCCGGCGCCCGGGTTCACCCTGCCGGCGACGCCGGACGGGCGAGCGGTGGGCCCCGGCCAGTTCCGCGGCCACCCGGTGGTGCTCGCCTTCTACCCCGCCGACTTCACCCCGGTCTGCGCGGACCAGTTGGCGCTCTACCAGGCCGCCCTGCCGGAGCTGGAGCGGTACGGCGCGGCGCTGCTCGGCATCTCGGTGGACGACGTGGACTCGCACCGGGCGTTCGCCGAGAGCCGGGGCGTCCAGTTCCCGCTGCTGTCCGACGCCGAGCCCCGGGGCGAGGTGGCCCGCCGGTACGGCGCGTACACCCCGCAGGGGCAGGCGGCGCGGGCGCTGGTGGTCATCGACCCGGACGGGACGGTGGCCTGGAGCCACCTCTCCCCCATCGACGTCAACCCGGGGGTGGACGGCATCCTCGACGCCCTCGACCGGCTGGCGGCGGATCGGCAGGTGACCACCCGATGACGACGCCACTGCAGGTCACCACCGCCAAACTGCGGGTTCCGGTGACCGAGACGGACCATGCCCGCGGGCCGGTCGACGCGCCGGTCACCATCGTCGAGTACGGCGACTTCCAGTGCCGGTTCTGCGGGGCCGCGTACCCGAACCTGGCCGAACTGCTGCGCCAGCGCGCCGACACCGTCCGGCTGGTCTACCGGCACTTCCCCATCGCCAACGTGCACCCATACGCGGAGAGCGCCGCCGAGGCGGCCGAGGCCGCCGGCCGGCGGGGCCGGTTCTGGGAGATGCACAACTGGCTCTACGAGCACCAGGACCAGCTCGACCCGGTGCACCTGTCGCTCGGCGTCGAGCAGCTCGGGCTGTCGCCCGACGAGATCGGCGCGGAGGTGGGCCGGCAGGCCCACGCCGACCGGGTCCGGCAGGACTTCGTGGGCGGCATCCGCAGCGGGGTGAACGGCACCCCGACGCTGTTCGTGAACGACGCCCGGCACGACGGCGGCTACGACCTGGCGGAGCTGCTCGCCGTCGTGGACGCCGCCGCCAACCCCTGATTCAGATCAATTCGGGCTGGACGGCTGCGCCGTCAGATCAACCGCAGCTCGCGCGCCCGCCGGACCGCTTCGCGCCGGCGGGTCGCGTCGAGCTTGCGGTAGATGTTGCGCACGTGGGTCTTGACCGTGTTGACCGACAGCGACAGCTCACTGGCGATCTCCACGTTGGACAGGATGCTCTGCAGGTAGCGCAGGATGGTCAGCTCCCGTTCGGTGAGCGGCTCGTCCAGCGTCCGCGCCGGCCCGCCGGAGCGATCGGCCGCCTCGTCGGCCCGCCGCTCGTCCGCGCCCCGGACCAGGTCGCTCACCGTCGCCCAGTGCGCGGTGCCGGAGTCGAGGTGGGCGGCGAGCAGGTCGCGGACGCCCGGCTCGGCGTGGGTGAAGACCCGCCGGTAGCCCTCCGGCTCGGCCAGGTCGAGCACCTGCTCCAGGACCCGCCCGGCCCGCCGGCCGTCGCCCGCCTGGTGGGCCACGACGGCGTCGACGAGGCCGGCCGCGAGCCGGAGCGGCAACGGCCAGGCATCGGCCCCGGGCCCCGCCCAGTCCGGCAGCGTCCGACCGGCGGCCCGGGCGTCACCGGCCCGCAGCTCCACCCGGGCCAGCGCCACCCCGAGCGCTGCCGCGTCCGGCCCACCCGCCGGTCCCGGCCCGCCGGTCAGGTGGCGGAGCGCGTCGGTGAGCAGGGTGCGGGCGGTGTCCACATCGCCGACGAGGGCACGCAGCTGCGCCTCGGCCGCGGTCAGCCGGACCGCCGGCTCGGCACCGGGGGCGGTGTCGCGGGCCGTGGCCAGGACCCGCAGGGCGGCGGCCGGCTCGCCGTCGGCCGCCAACAGCTCGGCCCGGCAGAGCGCGGCCAGCGCGCCCGCCGCGGGCTCGGCGGTGACCGGACCGGCCAGCGTCAGGTTCGCCGCGGCCTCCGTCGGCTCGTCCCGGTGCCACGCCACCAGGGCCAGCGCCAGGTACGCGTACCCGCAGTCCAGCCGGCACGACCAGCCCTGGCAGGCGGGTGCCGCGAGCGCCTCCCGGGCGGTCCGCTCGGCCGCCCGCAGCTCGCCCCGGGCCGCGTCGAGCAGCGCGGACCGGCT
>NZ_JBSGJR010000481.1:0-5619 GCF_053605645.1 Micromonospora sp. NPDC003776 | reverse complement strand
GCCGAGGACCTGGGCATCGAGCTGACCCCGGCCACGGCGGCCGACCCGGCGGTCCGCCGGCGGATCTGCGAGCGGCTCGCCGAGGTCTCCGTCGACGAGATCCTCGGGAAGGAGCCGACAGCGCTCGGCAAGGCGCTGCGGCTGACCCGTCCGCTGGAGCGCAGCCTCGCACCGGCCTACCTGACCTTCTCCGGAGGTGTCTCCGAGTACATCTTCGGCTCAGAGCCGGGCGACTACGGCGACATCGCCCGCGACCTCGCCGGAGAGATCGTCAAGCAGCTGGGCGAGCGGGCCGACATCCCCGCGATCGACGCCGGCCAGCGGATCCGTGCCACCGTCATCGGTGCGTCGCAGTACACGGTGCAGGTCAGCGGCAAGACGATCCACGTCAGCGACCAGTCGGTGCTGCCGGTGCACAACCTGCCGGTGGTCCATCTCGGCCTCATCGACGCAGCGACCGTCGACCGTGAGCACGTCGCAGCCGTGATCCGGCGCGGCGCCGAGATCCGCGGCGCGGACCTGGCCCTGCCGGTCGCTCTCGGCTTCGGCTGGACCGGCCTTCCGGCGTACGCCGCACTCGAGGAGCTGGCGCTCGGGATCGCCGCCGGCGCCGGCGCCTCCGAGGAGCCCCTGACCCTCGTGATCGACGGCGACGTCGGCCAGCTGGTCGGCCGCATCCTCGGCATCGACGTGGGACTGGACCGCCGGGTCGTCTCGGTGGACGGCGTCGAGCTCAACGACCTCGACTTCATCGACATCGGAGAGGTGTTGACTCCGCCGGGCGTGGTGCCGGTGGTCATCAAGTCGCTCCTCTTTTCGTGACCGGGGAAGGACCGCATGAACCTCGCGGAGGTGCTGCGCAACCGCTCCTTCGTCACCTACCTCCTCGGAGTCGTCCTCTCCCAGATCGGGACCCGCGGCGCGATGGCGGCGAGCCTCTACCAGGTCTACGACCTGACCGGGTCGTTGGCGACCACCGGCCTCGTCGGCGCCGCCGGGGGGATCGCGGTGATGGTGCTCAGCCCGGTCGGCGGGGCGCTCGCCGACCGGATGGACCGTCGCCGCCTGCTGCAGCTGTCGCAGGGCGCCGGCGGTCTGGTCGCGTCGGCCCTGGCGGTCCTCACCCTGACCGACCACGTGCAGGCGTGGCACGTCGTCCTGGCCTCCCTGCTGTCGATGGGGGCGACCACCTTCGACAACCCGACCCGGACGGCGCTGATCGGGTCGATGGTGCCGGCGCACCAGCTCCCGCAGGCCTTCGCGCTGGTCAACCCGTGTCGCGAGATCGCGGTCCTGGTCGGCCCGGGGCTCGCCGGCCTGATGATCGCCCTCGGCGGCCCGGGCCTCGTCCACGCCTTCGACTCGATGACCTACGCCGCGATGATCGGGCTGCTCGTCCTCGTCAAGGCGCCGACCGCGCATCTCGACCGGGAGCACAAGCCGATCTTCGGCGCGATCGTCGAAGGCGCGCGCTACGTCGTGCACCGGCCGATCATCCTGCTGCTGATGTCGCTCGACCTCTCCGCGATGGTCTTCGGGGCCTACCGGGTGCTGCTGCCGGCCCTCGCCCTCGACGTCCTCGAGGTCGGCCCGAAGGGGTACGGCGTGCTGGCGGCCGCGCCCTCGGCCGGTGCCCTGCTCGCGACCTACAGCATCGTCAGGGTGCTCGGCCGCTCGCGCACGCTCGGCCGCATCCTGCTGTTCGCCACGGGCGGCTTCGCGGTCGCGGGCCTGGTTCTCGCGCATTCGCACTGGTTCGCGCTGACGATCCTTGCCGCACTCGGCCTCGGCGTCGCGGACGCCCTGGCGACCTCGATCCGACATGCCGCCGTGCAGATCGAGACCCCCGACGAGCTCCGCGGCCGGGTCTCGTCGATCTATCAGGTGTCCTCCCGCGGAGGTCCGGCCATGGGCGACGCACTCGTCGGCGCCCTCGCCGGGGCCCTCGGGCCGGCGCTCGCTCTCACGATCGGTGCCGGGATCACGCTGAGCTACGTCACCACCATGCTGGTCCGCGACAATCCGGTACGCCGCTACACCGGCCCGGACCGCTCGCTGGCAGAGGTCGGCTGACCGCTCGGCCCGACCCCCGGCAGAGCGCCCCCGCAGCGTCAGCGACCATGGGACCCGTGCGCACGATCGACGTGGACCTGGGTGCCGAGTCGGCGCACGTCCACCTCGACCTCGGCACTGAGCGCCGTCGGCGGCGAGTGGACTATCGCACGGGCGGTCCCTGGGGGCTCACGCGCTGGGTGGACCCCTCCGACGGCGCGGCGTACGTCCTGTTCAGCGGTGCGCTCGGAGGGGCGGCCGACCTTCTCGGCGAGGCGGGCCGTCCCGACGACCTGACCCGGACGACGCTGACCGTGCGGGTCTCCGGCGACGTCCCGGGGCCGACTCCGGTCAGCCTCGTCCCTGCTCCGGGGAGTGTGCTGGCCGGACACCACCTCGGCTTCGCCGTGGGGCCGTGGCGCCACGAGGCGGCCGACGGCGTGGCCATCCACGCCCGCCGGTCCTGCGACGCGGCGTTGCGCACGCCGCTGGCCGAGACCCGGGCTGCGCTGGACTGGATGCTCGACTTCTTCGGGGGTGACGCGCCGTGGGGGAGCGAGTACGTCCAGGTTTTGGTGCCGGACGCGCCGTGGCTTGCCATGGAGCACCCGGGATGTGTGCTGCTCTCCGAGCGACTGCTGACGGCCGACCGGGCGCGACGGGTCGCCGCCCTGGCGCACGAGGCCGCCCACCAATGGCTCGGCAACCTGGTCGCGCCGGCATCCTGGGCCGACCTCGGCGTCTTCGAAGGGCTCGCCGAGCTGCTCGGGCAGCTCGCCTGCCGGGACCTTCTCGGCAGCGCCGCCGACGCCTACCTGGACCACCGGCGCCGGCCCGCGCGGCTGGCGAGAGTGCCCGGGGTCGACCCGCGGGGACTGGCCGAGACGGCCGGGCTGGCCGAGGTCGCGGGCCCGACCCAGCACGCGGAGCTGTTCCGGGCGGCGCGACACGGCCTGGCCGCCGACGTCTTCCGAGGCAGGCTCAACGAGCTCGTGCGGACCAGGGCAGGACTCGCCACCAGTGCCGCCCAGGTCTGGGCCGCCCTCGGAACCGAACCCCGGGAGCCCGTGCAGGTGCGCCTGCCGGCGGCCGCCGGCACGGGGGGCGAGACGTGGACGCGAAAACTGCGCGGCCTGCGGCAGGTGGACCCCGCCACCGCCGTGGTGCGTGCCAGGCGGGCCTTCCGGTCGGCACCGGCGGGTCAGGGACGCGTCGAGCACGCCCTCGCCGCTCTCGCGGACCCCTCCCTTCCGACCGCGGTGGCCGTCGGTCTGGCGGCTGAGCTGGCCGGTGCTGGGCAGGTCAGCCGCTGATTGGCACGATCCAAGGCGAAAAGAAGACTACTAAGGTCTAACCATTCGTCCGTATCTGTGATATCCATCTCGTGCTGGACTAACCATCAGTCCTACGAGGTCGTCCCGGCCTTGCGATCAGCTCTGGGAGAAACCATGAAGAAGAAGGCCCTGATAATTCCGGTCGCGCTCCTGACGGCCGTCCTCAGCGCCTGCGGCAGCCCGACCGCGAGCTCGTCCGGCGACAGCAAGCCGAAGGTCGACAACCACGCGAAGCAGGTCTTCGACAAGTTCAACGGAATGACCGGCGCCGAGCGCACCGACGCGCTCGTCAAGGCCGCCGAGGACGAGGGCGAGCTCTCGCTCTACACCTCGAACACCGACATGGACGACATCGTCAAGGGCTTCACCGACAAGTACGACATCGACGTCAACGTCTACCGCGGCAACTCGGAGTCCGTCCTCCAGCGCATCCTGCAGGAGTCGAAGGCGGGCTTCGCGGGCGCGGACCTCATCGAGACCAACTCCGGCGAGCTCAACGTCATCGGCGACGAGGATCTCTTCTACCCCTACAAAGGCGAGTTCCGCGACGCGGTCCGCCCCGAGGGCCAGAAGGACGACTGGACCGCCGACCGCTTCAACGCCTTCACCATCGCCTACAACACCGACATGGTGAAGGGCAAGGACGTCCCGACGTCTCTCGACCAGCTCGCCGACCCGAAGTGGAAGGGCAAGGTCTCGATGGAGGTCGGCGACATGGACTGGTTCTCGGCGATGTACGGCTACTACCTCCAGCAGGGCAAGAGCGAGCAGGAGGTGACCGACCTGTTCAAGGCGATCGCCTCGAACGCGAAAATCGTCAAGGGCCACACGGTCCAGGCCGAGCTGCTCTCCGCTGGTGAGTTCGCGGTCGGCACCTCCATGTACACGCACTCCGTCCAGAAGGGCACCGAGGAGGGTCGCCCGATCGCATGGCGCACCGCCGCCAACCCGCCGGCACAGCCGATCGTCATCCGCCCCAACGGTGCCGGCCTGCTCGGCACCGCCAAGCACCCGGCCGCCGCGCTGCTGTTCATGGACTACCTGCTCACCGACGGGCAGAAGGCCATCGCCGACGCCAACCGCATCGGCTCCGTGCCGACTGCCGACGACCCGCTGGCCGGCCTGAAGACCATCGAGGTCAACGAGGACGAGATGCTCCACAACGCGAAGAAGTGGGACGACCTCTACGCGCAGGTCCTCAAGGGCGGCAAGGTCGCCGGCAAGTGATCCCGCTGAGCCTCTCAGCGTGACCCGCTCAGCATGACCCCTGCGCCCCGGCTCGGTCCCCGACGAGCCGGGGCGCACCCATGCGCGCCCCGTCGGGTGCCCGCCCGAAGGAGCCCCTCGCGTGACACGGCCTCAGGTCCGACTCCGGTTCCAGGCCGACGGCGCATGGGTCGGCGCGGCCAACGCCGGCTTCTCGTTCGCGCTCGGTGCCGCCTCTGTCGCGTTGCCGCTGCAGGCGGTGGCCGCCGGCCGCACAGCTCCTGCAGCGCGTGGCTCGGGCGTACTTCTGGACCGGTTCGCAGACCAACTTGGTGCGCGGCGAGGGCTCGTCGGTCAAGGCCCTCGCGTCGGTCAACCTGATCGGCAACCTGGGCCTTCTCGCCGGTCCCGTGATCGCCGGTCTCCTCATCGGTGAGGACGCCCATACGGCGCTCCTGTCGCGGCGGCGGCTGCGGTCGTCTCGCTCATCCCCACCGTGCGCCTGGACCGGCTCCCGCCGTTCCGGAAGGTCCAGAACCGGCCGCCCGGACGTCTGTGGGCCAGGGCCGGCGTCCGGGAGGGGCGCTACGCAGGCGTCACCGCCGGTGCCTGGCGCGGTCTGCTGGGCTCCTACGTCCCCATCGCGCTCGAACGCGCGGGGCGTCTCGCGGCGACCGTGGGCATCCTCGTCGCGGTCGCCAACGCGACCGCGATCCTCGGATCGTGGCTGGTGCGGCACGTCGACGGCGATGCACGTGCCCGGCGGATCATGCGCGCGGGTACGCCGGTCACCGGTGCGGCGATGGCCGTGATGGGTCTCGCCGCCGGGTCGAGCGTGCTCGCCGGGTTGGCTCTGGCGGCCTCCGGAATCGCCGCCGGAGCGCTCCAGACGCTCGGTCCGGCACTCGCCAGCGACTCGGTGCATCCGGAGGAACGTGGCGAGGCCATCGCGGCGACCGGCGTCTGGCGGGCGGCATCGCTCTTCGTCTCGCCCCTGGTCACCGCCGGTCTGGTCGCCGTGACGCCG
>NZ_JBSGJR010000480.1:0-5632 GCF_053605645.1 Micromonospora sp. NPDC003776 | reverse complement strand
ACGCCCGGGTGCCCCAGCCGGCCGGGGCCTCCGGTCCCGGGGTGCCGGCCGGCACCCCGGCGACCGAGCGCCGGCCGGGGGACGTGGGACGACCGCTCTCCCTGGCCGCCGGAGCGGTGCTGCGGATCGGGCCGGCCCGCGCCGGGCTGCGTACCTGGCTGGCCGTCACCGGTGGCATCGCGGTCGAGCCGGTGCTCGGCAGCCGGGCCACGGACACCCTCTCCGGGCTCGGCCCGCCCCCGCTGCGCGACGGCGACCGGCTGCCCCTGGCCCCACCCGCCGGCCCGCCCGCGCCGGTGGATCTCACCGTCACCGCGCCCGTCCCCGCCGAGCTGCGACTGGTCCTCCGGCTCGGCCCCCGGCACGACTGGTTCGACGACTCCGTGATCGACCTGCTGTTCGGCACCGCGTACGCGATCAGCCCACTGAGCAACCGGGTCGGGGCGCGACTGGTCGGCGCGGCACTGCCCCGCGCGGTGGCCGGCGAACTGCCCAGTGAGGGACTCGTCCTCGGCGCGGTGCAGGTGCCCCCGGACGGCCAACCGCTGATCTTCCTCGCCGACCACCCCACCACCGGCGGGTACCCGGTCGTCGGGGTGGTGGACGACGTGACCCCGCTCGCGCAGGCCCGGCCAGGGACTACGGTGAGGTTCCATGGACCTCAACGCTGACCTCGGCGAGGGATTCGGCATCTGGCGGCTCGGCGACGACGAGGCGCTGCTGGACCTGATCACCTCCGCCAACGTCGCCTGCGGTTTCCACGGCGGCGACCCGTCCACCATGCACCGGGTCTGCGCCGCGGCCGCCGCGCGGGGGGTCGCCGTGGGCGCCCAGGTCGGCTACCGGGACCTCGCCGGCTTCGGTCGGCGGCACATCGCGTACGACTTCGCCGAGCTGCGGGACGAGACGATCTACCAGATCGGGGCGCTCGACGCGTTCTGCCGGCTGTTCCGGACCCGGGTCCGCTACGTCAAGCCGCACGGGGCGCTCTACCACGCGGCGGCCTGTGACGAGGCCCAGGCCGCCGCGCTGGTGGCCGCCGTCAGCGGCTACGACCACGAACTGCCGCTGCTCTGCCCGCCCGGCTCGGTGCTGGCCCAGCTCGCCGTGGGCGCCGGACTCCGGGTGGTCGCCGAGGGCTTCGCCGACCGGCACTACCTGCCCAACGGTCAACTGGTGCCGCGTACCGCCGCGAACGCGCTGGTCACCGACCCGGACGAGGTGGCCACCCGGGCGGTCCGGATGGCCACCGAGCGGACCGTCGTCGCGGTCGACGGCAGCGCGGTCCCCGTCCCGGTCGAGTCGATCTGCCTGCACGGCGACAGCCCCGGCGCGGTGCGCTCCGCCGAGCTGGTCCGGGCCGCCCTCATCGACGCGGGGGTCAGGCTCGCTCCGTTCGCCTGAAAGGAAGGGCCCCTTCTTAACGCCTGCGGTAGAGAAAGGGCCCCTTCTTAACGCCCGGGACGCGCGTCAGCCCTGATCCATGCCGCGGAGGATGAGCGGGAGGCGGCGGGCGCCGTCCTCGACCACGCGGACCGGGACACCCCAGTCCTGGCGGGTCAGGTGGCAGGCGGCGTGCTCGACATCGGCGTCGCAGGTGGCCGCCTGGGCGGTCACCTGGAGCACGCCCTGCGCCACCGCAGCGTCGATCACCAGGCGGCGGGACAGGTCGGTGGTCGTCCCCGCCCCCTCGACCAGCAGTTCCGGCGGGGACGCCGACACCACCAGCCGGGTCGACGGCCCGTACGTCTCGTCGAGCTTCTGCCCCGGCGCCGGGGTGAAGATCACGTCCAGGGTCAGCTCGCCGGCCGCCACGTCCGTCGGCTTCCGCTCCAGCTTGTGCCGGGGGCCGTCCACCGTGCTCGCGCCGGCCGCGGTCAGCGCGCCCGGGGCCAGCCGGGTCAGCCGGTGCGCGGCCGACTCGACCACCAGCACGTCCCCCGCCGCGGTGAGCACGAGGTCGCTCGGCTCGGCCAGGCCGTCCGCCACCGTGCCGACCTGGCCGGTCTCCGGGTCGAACCGGCGCACCGCCCCGTTGTACGTGTCGGCGATCAGCACCGAACCGTCCGGCAGCGCGCAGACCCCCAGCGGGTGCTGGAGCAGCGCCCGCTCGGCCGGCCCGTCCACGTGGCCGAAGTCGAAGAGCCCCTGGCCGACCGCCGTACGCAGCACGCCGTCCTCGACGTACCGCACGGCGCTGGTCTCGCTGTCGGCGATCCAGAGCCGGCTACCGTCGACCGAGACGGAGAGGCCGGAGGGCTGGGCCATCCAGACGTCCGGCAGCGGCCCGTCGCGCAGCGCCTCGACCGTGGTCCCGGCGTACACGCCGGCGGTCCGCTTGATCGGGTCGAACCACCAGAGCTGGTGGATGCCCGCCATCGCGACCACGACCCGGTCGTCGTACCAGGCGACGTCCCAGGGGGAGGAGAGGTCGATGGAGGTGGCGTCGTGGGGGTGGTCGTCGACCGTCGCCCGCCACGGTCGGCCGGTGCCGGCGACCGTGACCACCTCGCCGGTGTCGAGCCGTACGCCGCGGAGCAGGTGGTTGACCGTGTCCGCGACCACCACGTCGTAGCCGGCCACCTCGGCGATGTGCGCGGGGAGCAGGCAGAGCCCCTGCGGCTCGGAGAAGGCGGCGCTCCCGGCCGGACCGTCGGCCTGGCCCCGGGTGCCGGACCCGATCCGCCGGAGCGGGTGCTCGCCGTCGGGGGCCAGCTCGACCAGGGAGTGCCGGGCCGAGTCGGAGACCAGCAGGTTGCCGCCGTCGAGCACCACGGCCTTGCCGGGGAAGCGCAGGGTGGTCTCCGGTTCGGCGGGCGGGACGTACGGTCCCTCGCCCCGGTGCAGGGTCCCCTTCGCCTCGTGGGTGGCGATCAGCTCGTCGATCAGCTTCGCCAGCCCTTCGGCGTGCCCCTCGCCGGCCATGGTGGCGACCACGTAGCCCTCAGGGTCGACCACGGACAGGGTGGGCCAGGCCTTCGCCGCGTACTGCTGCCACATGTTGAGGTCGGGGTCGTCGAGCACCGGGTGGTGCACGCCGTACCGCTCGACGGCCGCCGCCAGGGCGTCCGCGTCCTTCTCGTGCTCGAACTTGGGCGAGTGCACGCCGATCACGACCAGCACGTCGCCGTAGCGCTCCTCCAGGGGGCGCAGCTCGTCGAGCACGTGCAGGCAGTTGATGCAGCAGAAGGTCCAGAAGTCCAACAAGACGATCTTGCCGCGCAGGTCGGCGAGGGTGACGTTCCTGCCGCCGGTGTTCAGCCAGGCCCGACCCCGCAGCTCCGGGGCGCGTACGCGTGCGCTCATCACCCCATCGTGCCGTACGGCCGGCGGCCGGTCCTGGCGACCTGAGGTGACGAGGCGTACGCGACACGGCGGGGCCAC
Source organism: Micromonospora sp. NPDC003776 (assembly GCF_053605645.1). Taxonomy (NCBI): domain Bacteria; kingdom Bacillati; phylum Actinomycetota; class Actinomycetes; order Micromonosporales; family Micromonosporaceae; genus Micromonospora; species Micromonospora sp. NPDC003776. Next base: position 2,248 of record NZ_JBSGJR010000480.1, on the reverse strand, counting down.
GGATCACCGTGGCCCCGCCGTGGGGACGTGCTACTGGCCGGCCGGCTTGAGGCAGAGCACCGGGTTCGTCTTGTTCTTCAGCGTCACGGTGGGCTGCGCCGGGTCGGGGCACTTGGCCTTGCTGTCCACCCGGGAGACGACGGTGAACGCACCCGGCTCGCCGCAGCCGGCCGCTGCCGCGGTCGTGCCGGACTGCTTGATACAGGAGCCCACGGCCGGGTTGAACGGCTGCGGCTTGCTGTCGTCACCGCCGAGCTTGCCGAGCAGGGCGAGCGCGCCGAGCGGGACGGCGAGGATGAGCACCGCCGCGATCAGCACGAGGGCAAGCACCTTGCCGTTGCGCACCTTCGGCGCAGGCGCCTCGGTCTTCGGTTCCGCGTCCGGCTTGAACGCGTCGAACCGGCCCTGCTGAGGGTCGCCGGTCGGGCCCTGCTGCCACGCCGGTGGGGCCTGCTGGGGCGGCGGGGGGAAGGCGGGCGGGAAACCACCCGGCGCCGGCTCACCCGGGCCCTGGCCCGGTACGGCGGCCGTGGCCCGGCCGCCGGCCGGCCCGCCGAACGGGTCGTGCTGGCCGCCCGGCCCGCCGAACTGGTCCTGGTGCCCCCCTGGGGCGCCGAACTGGTCCTGGTGCCCACCCGGGCCAGCGAACTGGTCCTGGTGTCCACCCGGCCCGCCGAACGGGTCGTGCTGGCCGCCGGGCCCGCCGAACTGGTCCTGATGCCCGCCCGGCCCGCCGAACGCGCCCGGCCCGCCGAACGGTTCGCGCTGCCCGCCGGGTCCGCCGAAGGGGTCACCGGGCGCGCCGAACGGGTCGCCCGGGCGCTCCCCGCTCTGCGGGTGCACCCCGTTGACCGGACGGTTGTTGCCCGCCGGGTCCATGAAGGACGGCATGCCGGGCGGGAAGGGCGGCGGGCCGGCCGGCGACGACGGCGGGGCCGACGACACCGGCGGGGCCTCGGCGAACGGGTTGGGCCGCTCCGGCTCGTCCGGCCGGTACTGGGACCCGTGCTCGTCGAAGCGCGGCCCCTGCTCCGGGAAGCCGTTCGGCGCGTCCTGCCCCGGAACCTCCTCGGCCTCGGGCCGGGTCGGCCGGCCGTACACCCGGGGCTGCGGGGCCGGTACGCCGGCGGCGTGCAGCGGCTGATCGGTCGGCGGGGTCACCCGGCTGGCCATCGGCACCGACGCGCTGGCCGAGACCGCCCCGGACTCCGGGGAGGTACGCGGGGCGGGCACCACCGGCCCGGCCGGCGACTGCGGCTCCTCCCGGGCCGGTTCGGGCGTGCCCCAGGCGGACCGCTCCGGCTCGTAGCCCTGCGGGTCGCGCTCGGCGGCCTCGGCAGCGCCGAACTGGTTCGACGAGGCGTAGTCGGCCGGCGGCGAGGCGGCCAGGGCGGCCCCCGGTACGCGCTGTTCCTGCGGCGGCAGCGGTACGGCGTTGGCCGGGGAGATGCCGGGGCCCGGTGCCGGCTGGTAGATCGGCCCGTCCTCGGCGCGGTTCGGCTCCCAGCCGTTCGCGGCCGGCTCGGCCTCCGCGGCCCGGCCCCACGCCTCGCCGGGCCTCCACGGCTCGGCCTCGGGAATGGCCGGTCGCTGGGGCGTCCGCTGTGCCGGAATGTCCTGGCCGCCCCCCCAGGCGGGGGGCGAGTCCGGAGACGGCACGGAGGCGCTGGCCCGGGCGGGTGTTTCGGCCGACGCCCAGGCACCGGCCTCCGGCCGGTCGCCGGCGGCTGCCCAGCCGGGCTGCGCCGACTCGTCGTCACGCTGTTGCGGCGCGGCCGAGGCGTCGCCCCATCCGGGGCGCTGCTCGTCGGGGGCGCCCCAGCCGGGCTGCGGCGCGGCTGCGGCGGCCCGGCCGGCGGCCCAGCCGCCGGAGCGGTCCGGGTCCTCGTCCCGGGGGCCGGCCGGGTCGGCCTGCCAGCCGCCGGAGCGGGCGGGGTCGTCCGGTGCGGCCCAGAGGTTCTCACCCTGGCCCGGGACCGGAACCTTGGCGGCGGCGCGGGCGGCCGGCTCGGCCGGCGCGGACCAGGCGGGTGCCGCCTGGTCGCCCTGCTGGCCCCAGGCCGGCTGCTCGTCCTGTGCCGCAGTTACCCAGCCGCCGGAGCGGTTGGGGTCGTCCTGCTGGGCGCCGGCACCGACGGCCCAGCCGCCGGAGCGGTCCACCGGCGTGCCGGCGCCGGCCGCCCAGTCCCCGGCGCGACCGGGCTCCTCGTCCTGCTGCGGCGCGGGCCAGCCGCCGGAGCGGTTCGGG
>NZ_JBSGJR010000479.1:0-5638 GCF_053605645.1 Micromonospora sp. NPDC003776 | reverse complement strand
CCCCGCGGGCCGGGACCGGCCCGCGGGGCAGCGGCTGGGCCGGCCCCACCTGACCGGGTGTCGGACCGCCCGCGCCGGGTACGTCGCCGCCATGGCCCACGACCCCGCCGGAGCCGGCCCGAGCCGCCGCTTCGCGTTCCGCTTCGACCCGGCCTTCCGGCTGCCCCTGGCCCTGCTCGGAATCCGTCCGGAGACCGCCCGGGTCGAGCTCGGCCCGGACGAGCTGGTCGTCCGGTTCGGCCCGTGGCTGCTGCGCACCGCCCGCGACAACCTGACCGGGGCGGAACTCGGTGGCCCGTACCGCTGGTGGCGGGCGATCGGGCCGCACCTGTCCCTGGCCGACGGCGGGGTGACCTTCGGCAGCAGCGTGGCGACCGGCGTCTGCCTCCGGTTCGCCACCCCGGTGCCGGCTCTGGCGCCGGGCCCCTGGCCCCGCCACCCGGCGGTCACGGTGACCGTGACCGATCCCGAGGCGCTGCGGGACGCCGTGGCCACCCCGCTCGGCTGAGCCCGCCCGCCGTACCCGATGATCTTTTCCGGCTTGTCGGGTTCCACCGGGTGTGGCGCGGGGTACCGCCTACGGTCGGGTCAGGGCCGAAGGGGTGCAGATGGCGGACGGGCGGAACGGGGCGCAGCCCCGGCGGACGCGGGGGCGGCGCAACCAGGCGCAGGCCGCCGCGGCGGACCGGGCACTGCGCGCGGCGCGCGACCCGGAGCACGGCGACCGGCCCCGGCGGGGACCGGGCGGGGTGCCCGCGTGCGTGGAGAGCCCCGTCCGCGCGCCCGAGCCGGCCAGCCGGCTGGCCCGCTGGCTCTTCCAGCACCGGGTGCAGGCGGTCGGCCCGGAGACCCGCGAGCATCAGGCCCCGGCGCACCCGTGGTGGCAGGTGATGTGCCTGACCGGTGTCGACTACTTCTCCACCCTGTCCTACCTGCCGGCCATCGCCGCGGTCGCGGCCGGGGCGCTCTCCCCGGTGGCGACCCTGCTGATCGTGGCGCTGACCCTGTTCGGCATGCTGCCGATGTACCGGCGGGTGGCCCGGGAGAGCCCGCACGGGCAGGGCTCGGTGGCCATGCTCGAGCGGTTGCTGCCGTTCTGGCGCGGCAAGATCTTCGTGCTGGTGCTGCTCGGCTTCGTGGCCACCTCGTGGATCATCACGATCACCCTCTCCGCCGCCGACGCCACCGTCCACCTGCTGGAGAACCCCGTCCTGCCGGATTCCTTCCCGCACGGCGGCACCGCCGCCGTGGTGGTGACCGTGGTGCTGCTGCTGATCCTCGGCGGCGTGTTCCTGCTGGGGTTCAGTGAGGCGGTGCAGGTCGCCATCCCGCTGGTCGCGGTCTTCCTCGGGCTGAACGCGGTGATCGTGGTCGCCGGGCTGGTCGAGGTCATCCAGCATCCGGGAGCGGTCGGCGACTGGACCTCCCGGCTCACCGAGGTCGGTGGGATCGGGGACGTGCTGCGCACCAGCGTGCTCGCCTTCCCGCTGCTGGTGCTGGGGCTCTCCGGCTTCGAGACCGGGGTGAGCATGATGCCGTTGGTGCGCGGCGGCGGCGCGGACACCGAGGCCCGGTTGACGGCCCGGATCGGCAACACCCGCAAGCTGCTCGCCACCGCGGCGCTGGTCATGTCGGTCTACCTCATCGCCACCACGTTCGTCACCACCGTGCTGATCCCGCCGAAGGAGTTCCAACCGGGCGGCGCCGCCAACGGGCGGGCGCTGGCCTGGCTGGCGCACGAGCACCTGGGCGAGGGGTTCGGCACGGTCTACGACATCAGCAGCATCCTCATCCTCTGGTTCGCCGGGGCCTCCGCCATGGCCGGCCTGATCAACATCGTGCCCCGCTACCTGCCCTCGTACGGCATGGCGCCGGAGTGGGCGCGGGCGGTCCGCCCGGTGGTGCTGGTCTACACCGCGATCAGCATCGCCATCACGGTCGCCTTCCGGGCCGACGTCAACGCCCAGGCCGGGGCGTACGCCACCGGGATCCTGGCGATGATGGTCTCCGGCGCGATCGCGGTGACCATCTCCGCGTACACCAGCCGGCACCGGCTGGCCGGCGTGGGCTTCGGGGTGCTCAGCGCCGTGCTGCTCTACGCCCTCACCGAGAACGTCATCGAGAAGCCGGACGGCATCGCCATCTCCGGCCTGTTCATCGCAGGCATCATCGCCGTCTCGCTGATCTCCCGGGTGTCCCGGACCACGGAGCTACGGGCCGAGCGGATCGAGTTCGACGAGCCGGCGCGCCGGTTCATCGCCGACTCGATCGCGCACGACGGCCGGCTGCACCTGATCGCCAACAAGCGGCAGAGCGGCTCGGTCAAGGAGTACCGGGTTAAGGAGCGGGCGCAGCGCGGGATGAACCCGGTGCCCGGCGCCGCCGACGTGCTCTTCCTGGAGATCGACATCTCCGACCCGTCGCAGTTCAGCGGGGTGCTGCGGGTGCACGGGGTGGAGGCCGGCGGCTATCGCATCCTGCGCGCCAGCAGCCCCGCCGCGCCGAACGCCATCGCCGCCATCCTGCTGGCCCTGCGGGACGCGACCGGGATCCGGCCGCACTGCCACTTCGAATGGTCCGAGGGCAACCCGATCGCGCACCTGCTGCGCTACCTGATCCTCGGCCGCGGCGACACCCCGCCGGTGGTCCGCGAGATCATCCGCAAGTCCGAGCCGGACCCCAGCCGCCGCCCCGGCATCCACGTCGGCGGCTGAGCGCCGCGCGCCGGCGCCGCGCCCGTCCCGCTCCGACCGCCGCCCGGGTACGCGGGCCGTCCGGCGGACCGGGCTGCGCCCGGCTCCCGGTCAGCCCAGGGCGCGCAGCCGCCCGTTCAGCTCGCCGGCGAAGAAGTCGAGGAAGCCGTCCGGGTCGGGGCCGGCGTTCTGCAGGACGATGTGGTCGTAGCCGGCCTCGACGTACGCCCGGGCCTTGGCGACGTGCGCCTCCGGGTCCGGCCCGACGGAGAACTGCCGCCGGATGTGCTGGTCCTCCACCCAGACCGTGGCCGCGTCGAAGTTCACCGGGTTGGGCAGCTCGCTCATCACCTTCCAGCCGGTCACCGCCCACCGGCTGGTCTCCTTCGCCGCCCGGATCGCCTGCTCCTCGTCCGCGGCCCAGGCGATCGGCACCTCCGCGTAGCGGGGGCCCCGGCCGCCGGCCTCCCGGTAGTGTTCGACGATGGACGGCTCCGGTTCGGTGGCGAAGAGGCCGGTGCCCAGCTCGGCCGCCATCGTCGCGGATTCGCGGCCGCTGGCCGCCACGGCGATCACCGGCAGCGGGTCCGGCAGGTCCCAGACCCGGGCGTCCTCCAGTTGCAGGTGCTCCCCCTCGTACGACCGGTAGCCGCCCTGCCAGAGCAGTCGGATGATCTCCAGCGCCTCGCGCAGCCGCTCGTGCCGCCCGCGGACGCTCGGGAAGCCCTGCCCGACGACGTGCTCGTTGAGCCGCTCGCCGGCGCCCACGCCGAGGGTGAACCGCCCGTCGGAGATCAGCGCCATGGTGGCCGCGGCCTGGGCGATGATCGCCGGGTGGTAGCGCACGGTCGGGCAGGTGACCCCGGTGGCCAGGCCGAGCGTGCTGGTCCGGGCGGCGATCGCGCCGAGCGCGCTCCAGGTGAAGCAGGAGTGCCCCTGCACGTCCAGCCAGGGGTGGTGGTGGTCGCTCATCTCGACGAAGTCGAAGCCGGCCTGCTCGGCGCGGACCGCCTGCCGGATCAGCTCCTGCGGTCCGAACGCCTCCGAGGCCAGCTTGTAGCCGATCTGCATGCCAGGTCTCCCGTTCCCGTCGCGGCTGGACCGCTGCCCTTCCCGGCCAACCGGTCGGCAAACGCCGCGACCGGGCCGGAACCGGGTCTGCCGGCTGCCTTCGGGGCGGGACCGGACACGACCGGGCCCGCGCCGCGGGGGAGCGGACGCGGGCCGGAGAGCGGGGTGACCTACTTGGACGGCTCGGGGAGCTTGCAGTCCACCTTCGGGTTGGCGCCGATGTAGTTCAGGGGGCCGGCCACGATGGTGACCAGGATGGTGCCCGCCTCGGCGCAGTTCGTGTCGTCGTTGCTGTAGTAGCCGCGCTGACCGGCGGCGATCGCGCCGATGATGAGCCAGATGACGACCAGGACGCCGACTATCGAGGTGCCGCGCATGGGTTGCCTCCACGGGGTTGTGGTGGATTCGAGGGTGCAGGCGTGATACCCAGACCGGGTGTCCGGTCAAACGGCGCGGGGCGACCGGCGCGGCTGATTCCGACCATTGCCGGGCGGGTCAGTGCGGCGGGGAGGGATCCTCCGGGGGCCGGCCCCGGCTGCGCAGATGGTCGGCGACGGCCACGCCGCCGAGCACCAGCATGGCGCCGAGCGCGGCGTAGACCGGGGCGAGGAACACCACGGCCGGCGCGATGCTCAACAGCGCCAGCAGCCCGCCCGCGCGGGAGAGGGAGACCCGGCTGAACACCTCGTACTCGAAGGCGGCGCGACCGACCAGGAACAGCGCCGGGCCGCCGAGGATGACCGCCGCCCAGGCCGGCGGGGTGCGGCCGGTCGGCTCCAGCAGCACCAGGTCGAAGCCCGCCGCCGTGGTCACCACCCCGGCCACCAGCAGCAGGTGGGTGTAGGGCGCGGTGTTCAGGAAGCGGCCCGGCTGCTTCGCCCGGGCGATGGCGCTCGGGAGCAGCTCGCCCGACTTGTGTACGTAGATCCGCCAGAGCAGCAGCGTGGTGCCGAAGGCGATGGCGAAGGCGCCGATGTTCTCGGCCTCCGAGTGGTGGAGGCTGAAGATGGTGCCGGTGACCAGGATGGCGTCGCCCAGGGCGATGATGAAGAACTGCTGGTAGCGCTCGGAGAGGTGCTCGGCGGTGACGTTCCGCTGGGCGTCCGGCACCACCCCGAGGCCGGGCACCGGATAGGCGAGCCGGAAGCCGAGATAGTCGACGGCCAGGGCCAGCGCCCAGAGCCCTTCCTGGGCGCGGCCGTGGGCCAGGACCCCACCGACCAGCCACGGCACCGCCGAGACGGCGAACCAGAGGAAGATGCGGGCCGCCCGCCGTTGGGTCTGTCGGTCATGGCGGACCGTCGGCATGAGATACAGCCCGCGTCCGATATGGATCGCCACGTACGTGCCGGCGAAGACCAGCCCCCGGGCGCCGAAGGCCTCCGGGATCGCGGTGGTCATCAGCAACGCCCCGAACATCACCCCGATGATCAGAACCTTGATCTGCGGGCGCTGCGGGTCGTACAGGTCGGTGACCAGGGTGGTGATCGCCCAGGTCCACCACATCGCCATCAACATGATCAGGGACTGGAGGGCGCGTTCCCAGCCCAGCTCGGTGATCATTCCGCGGGAGATCAGGGAGAGCGCGACCACGTACACCAGGTCGAAGAAGAGCTCCAGCAGGGTCACCCGTCGGGGTGAATCGGGGTCCCGGACCAGGGGCCGCCGGCCGGCGGGTCGCTCGGGCGTGGCGAAGGGCACGAGCTGCTCCTGCGGTGGCCGGGATCGTCGCGGCGGGCCGTCGGCCCTTCACCGACCGTAGCGACGGCCTCGGATGCGCGTGTCCGATTCGCGCTTTCCGCGCGGTGGTGGAGATGGGCGCCCTGTCGTTGCTGACCAGCGCGTGCGACCCGAACGCGTAGTAGGTGGCGAGC
>NZ_JBSGJR010000478.1:0-5647 GCF_053605645.1 Micromonospora sp. NPDC003776 | reverse complement strand
CCCCGGACGGGGCACGGCCGGCGCCGCCGGTCGGCGTGGTGAGCCGGTTCAGGACCTGCTCCTGGCCCCGGTCCCGCTCCTCCGGCGTGATCTCGCCGGCCGCCGCCGCCCGGTCCAGTTCCTCCAGCTCCCGCCGGATGTTGACCGGGTTGTACTGCTGCGACTCCGCCTCCCGGGCGACCACCTTCACCACCGCGGTGAGTCCCCGCACCGGGGCGTACGGCAGGGTCAGCAGCGCCCAGAGGATGTCCATCGGTCACTCCACCAGCTGGTGCGCGCTGACGAAGTCGTACGGGGCGAGCGGGCCGATCAGCCGCATCCGGATCAGGTCCCGGCGCTGCTCGGCGAACTGCTCCACCGCCCCGATGAACTCCTCCTCGTCGTCCGCGCCGACCAGGAAGGCCACATTCACCGCGTCCATCTCATGACTGGGCTGGCGCGGCGCGTCGGCGACCGCGTACCCGCCCACCGCGTCGATCAGGGCGCGGTTCTCCGCCTCCCGGCGCAGCTCGACCGCCTGGCTGATCATCTCGCCGAGCCGGATCCGCTGCTCCCGGCTCTCCGCCGCCGACCGGCCGCGCACCTGGTCGGCGAGCGCGGCGGCGGCGTCGTTCTCGGCCAGGAAGCCGCCGATGAACTCCTGCTCGTCGAAGCGCCCGTGCACGGTGTACTGGATCCGGTCCTCCAGCTCCGCCAGCGCGGCCGCGAACCGCTCCTGGTGCGCCGCCAGCAGGTCCTCCACCGCGTCCGGGCCGGTCACCACCGTGCCGAACCGGACCGGCAGCACCGGCGCGACCTCCGCTGTGCCGTCCAGCAGCCGCTCGTACGCGGTGAGGTCGGCCGGCCGGCCCATCGGCGCCTCCAACCCGACCTCGCTGACCAGCGCGGCGATGTCGCCGTGCCGGACCGCGGTGACCTCGCCCGGTGGGTTGCCGACCCCCTCCGCGTCGGGGGTCGGCTCCACGTCCGACGGCACGATGCCGTAGATGAACAGGCCTCGTTCCTCGGCCATCAGCGCTCCTCCTCCCAGCCGTGCCGCTGCCGGGAGCGGTCCGAGTCGTGCTCGGTGAACGAATCCACCACGACCCCGCTGATCTCCTTGGCCGCCTGGCCCAGGCCGGAGAGCGCCCTGCCCTTGGCCGCTCCCTTGGCGGTGTCGCCCACGATGTCCGGCAGGCCCTTGGTGCCCTTCGGCACGATGCTCAGCCGGTCGACCGTCTCGGCGAACCGGAGGTACGTATCGACGCTGGCGATCACGATCCGGGCGTTGATCTCCAGGAGCTGGATGCCGACCACGGCGACCGACACCTGCGCGTCGATCACCACGCCCTTGTCCAGCACAGTCTCGACGACGTCGGCGAGGGTGCCCCCGCCACCACTTCCGGTGCGTTCGAGCGCGCCACCGGACTGGCCCGATGTGGTGGCGATCGTCATTCAGTCACGCTCCTCTCGCCGGCGGCGAACCACCGGCCGTCGGGGGGTTTCGGACGTACGGCGGACGGGGCGGGCCCGCTCCTCGCGGGGCTCCCGCTCCGCACGGGGCTCCCGCTCCTCGCGGGGCTCGCGCTCCGCACGGGGGCGTCGGGCCCGCTCGGGCTGCCGGCGACGCGGGGGCGGCTGCTCCTCTTCCTCCGGCTCCTCGGCGTACTCGTCGTCGTCGAAGTCGTCGCCCTCGTCGTAGTCGTCGTACTCCTCGTCCTCGGGGGGTCGGCGGCGCTGGGGCGGCCGGCGGCGGCCACGCTCGGCGGGCCGGCGCTCCTCCTCCGGTTCCTCCTCGCGCTCCTCCTCGGGCTCCTCGGGCTCCTCGGCTCGGCCCTGTTCCGGCTGCTCGCGGGCCTCCTGCTCCTCGCGGAGCGCGGTCTCGTGGTCCTTGACCACCTGGGAGTCCTCGATCTCGCCCCGCCAGCCCTCGACGGAGTCCGGGTCGAGCACGGTCTGCGTCATCACGTGCCGGACGAAGTGCTTCAGCTCCAGCCGCACCCGGCGGCCCTGGGCGCGCCAGAGGTTGCCGGTGTGCTCGAAGAGGCCCTTGGGGTGGTACTCGAGCACCACCAGGATCTTCGTCAGCTCCGGGCCGACCTCGTGGAAGCTGACCGTGCCGTCGACGGAGCCCTTCTCGCCCTTCGACCGCCAGTGGATCAGCCGGTCGGGGATCTGCCGGATGATCGTCGACTCCCACGTTCGGTGCGACCAGAAGACCTGCGCCTTCCAGTTCATCTTCTCGTCGGAGGCGTTCTCGGCCAGCTCGACCTTCTTCATGAAGCTGGGGAAGTCGCCGAAGGTCGTCCACTGGTTGTAGGCGACCCGGACCGGCACGCCGACCTCGATCGTCTCGACGATGTTGGTGACCTTGAGCTTCTTGCCGCCCCCCTTGCCACCCTTGCCGCCACCGCCGAACGCCGACATCAACTTCTCCTTACCGCCGGCGAGGCCGGCATGGAACATGGCCTTCATCGGGGAGTGGCCCTCGGCCAGCTTCTGGGCGCCGGTGGCGGCGGCGACCAGGCCCGGGCCGCCCCCCTGCCGGGCGTACTCGCTCAGCCGGCCGGTGGCCCCGGTGATCCGCTCGGTCACCACGTGCATCGCGCGCTCTCCGATGGCCGAGGCCAGGTTGCGCAGCTCGCCGCCGAGCTGGTCGCGCGCCTTGTCCGCGATGTTGCTGGTGGCCATGGTCACCGCCCCCGCCGCCGGCGCGCCGGCACCGGCTGCTCGTCACGGTCCTCGTCGTCGAGCGCCTCGGGCTGCTCGTCGAGTTCCTGCTCCTCGTCCGGTGCCGAGCGCTCCTCGGCCGCCGGCTCCTCGTCGGGCTTGCCCGCGCCGGACTTGCGGCGCAGCGCGTCGGCGCTGCCGCGCAGCTTGCCGCTGAGCGCGTCGATGCCACTGCCGGCGGCGGCGGTCGCCGCGGCCTTGCCGGCCGTGGCGAGCGGCGCGCCCAGCTTGCCGAGGTTGCCCAGCTGGGGGTTGACGTTCAACAGGTCGGAGGCGATCTTCTTCAGTCCGCCGGGCTGCTGGCTGGCCCGTCCGGCGGCCACCGCGGCGGCCAGGGTGAGGGCGGTACGCAGCTTCCTACGGCGGCCGATGACGTATCCGAATCCGACCGCCAGGGCGATCCGAGCTCCGCTCTTCATCAGTTCTCCTTCGCTCCCCGGCGGAAGCGGACGCCATGCACCTGAAGCAGGCCCGGAAAACTGCTGCCGGGGATCAGCGGAAATGGGCCTGCAAACCGGCGTCCCGAATCAGCGGACCCGGCGGGCAATACCCGCCGGGCCAGCCGCAAAACATTTCCCAGGCCGCCCCGTACCGGCGCGCCACAATGGAATCGGGTACCCGGCCAGGGTCGGGCATATACCTCACGAAACGGTCAGACCAACCATCGTGAGCAGGAGAAAGGAGATACTTTACCTAAGGCAAGGAAGAATTGTCAGTGCGCGGGAAGGACGGAATCGAGACACATTTTCGCGCGCAGCTTTCCATCATTCTCGCGCAATTCCGCGCCGCATTTCTTCAAAACCGATATCGCGCCGCGGTTGTCCGGCGTGGTCTCGGCCACGACCGTGTGCATGCCAGCCGCCGCGGCAACGTTCAACAGCTCGCGCAGGGCGGCGGCGCCGAGACCCTGGCCGCGCGCCGAGCGGCCGAGCCACATCCCGGTCTCCACCGTCCCCGGCTCCGCGCAGCGGGTCATCCGCACCATGCCGACCACTTCCCCGCCGGCGATGATCGCGTACATCCGGGTGCGGGTCGGGCCGTCCAGGCCACCGAAGCTGGCCCGGTAGAACTCCCGGAAGGCGTCCCGACGGGCCAGCGACCAGCCGGCAGGGGCCTCCACCGGAGGCATGACGTCCTCCGGTTCCGCCTCAGCAGCCGCTACGGAGAGCAACGGCTCCAGGTTCCCCTCGTCGACCGGCTCCAGTCGTACCGCTCCCGTCACGAGCCGCAGTCTGCCGGTCCCACCGGCCCCAGTCCACTGCTTTGGGCCCGTTCTGCCGGTCCGGCCGAGGGTACGGGCCGGTCGTACCCCCCCGGTGTTCCGCCTCACGCTCCGTTGTCAGCCGACCGGGCCGTTCTGGGAGTGAGGGTGCTCACCCGGCCGGCTCGAACTCGCAGAGCACCGCCGAGGCGTCGTCGGTCCGCTTGTGCCGGCGCAGCCGCTCCGGGTGGTCCCGCTCGGCGGCCCGGACCCGGCCGATCAGCCCCTCCGGCCCCTCCTCGACCGCCACCTCCAGCAGCCCCGCCCAGTCGAAGAGGCCGAACTGGTCGACCGCGCAGGACGTGCCGTCGGTGACCAGGAGCGCGCGCCGCAGCGCCCCGGGACCGCGCAACGGCAGCGTCCCGGTCACCGCGTGGTACGCCGCGTCCGGGTCGGAGGCGGCCGTCCAGTAGCCGTGGGTCCGGTTCATCCGCGCCCGCTGCACGGTCACCGACCGGCGGAACCGGGTCACCGGGTCGACGTCGGTCCCGGGCAGCGCGTCGGCCGTCCGGCGCAGGTCGGCCATCGCGGCGTCCAGTCGCCCGTCGCAGACCACGCTGACGTCGTCGCCGGTGTCGAGCACCAGCGGGCTGTCGCAGAGCACCAGGTAGTCCACCTGGTCGCCGCCCTCGCGGAGCAGGCAGACCGTGGACGACGGGGTGCCCGGGTGGTCGAGGTCGCACTCGCCGCCGTGGTCGGCGCGGACCGCCAGGATGGCCGCCGCCAGGCTGCTCATCAGGGTCGCCGCCGGGCGGGCCGCGACCGCCAGGCCGATCCGGGCGGCCAGGTGCCGCACGTACCAGGCGGGTCCGTGCACGCAGCCGGTGTCGAAGCCGTCCGGCACGGTTGCGCCGTCGAGGACCCCCACCAGCGGGCCGAACCGGAACACCAGGTCCTCGTTCTCCAGCTGGCCGGGGGCCGGATCGGTGGCGGAGCGTACCCGCATCATCGGCGCCGTCGCGACCGGCCGCGCCGGCCGGCTTCCCGTCGGGTACCGGCGATCTGGTGCCCCCATCGGTGCGCTCCCTCCGTCGCCGCCCGCCTACCCGGAGCGGCGGCGGGCATGCCGGTGGTGCGTCCGGGCAAGTGACCGGTAGGCGGCGGCCCTCGCCGGTAGCGTCAGCAGCAACCGGTACGGACGCGACAGGGGGATCGCATGTTGGAGCGGTTGCACGAGGCCGGACTCAAGTCGGAACACGCCTACCTGGCCGGTTTCGTGAGCATCGGGCTTTCCTTCACCAGCTGGTTCCTCTCCAAGCACCTGGAGCGGGCCGGGGTCGCCCGGGCGGACCGGTGGGGCATCTTCGTCGGCGAGTGGGCGCCGACGTTCTTCGCCATCGGCAACGGGCTGCGCACGTACGAGAAGTGAGGCCGTCAACGCCGCCGGTTGCGGGCCCGGGAGGAGCGCAGCCGGCGTAGCCGGCCGATCAGCACCGGCTCGGCGGCCAGCGCGGCCGGATGGTCGAGCAGGGTGTTGAGCAGCTGGTAGTAGCGGGTGGCGGAGAGCCCGAACGTGTCGCGGATGGCCTGCTCCTTGGCGCCCGCGTGCTTCCACCACTGCCGCTCGAAGTCCAGGATCCGCCGCTCCCGCTCGGTGAGCTCACCCGACCCGGCGGCCGGGACATCCGCAGCGGTCTCGTCGTCCGGCCCGCCGTCCGCGACGACCGCGGAGCCGGC
>NZ_JBSGJR010000477.1:0-5651 GCF_053605645.1 Micromonospora sp. NPDC003776 | reverse complement strand
CAAGGGCTTCCCGAAGTCCTGCTGCACCAGCCTCAACGAGGTGATCTGCCACGGCATCCCGGACTCGACGGTGCTGGAAGGGTGCCGCCGGGGCGCAGCGCCCGCCGGGCCGCGTCGAGCACGCCGGCCAGGTCCGGCGCGGGCAGGTGCAGGTAGCTGATCAGCACCAGGTCGTAGCTGCCCGGCACCGGCCGGTACGCGGTCACGTCGGCGACCCGCCACTCGACGGTCACCTCCCGCGCGGCGGCCAGCTCGCGGCCCCGCTCGACGGCCACCTGCGAGAAGTCGACCGCCGTGACCCGCCAGCCCTGCTCGGCCAGCCACACCGCGTTGCGGCCCTCCCCGGCGGCCAGGTCGAGAGCGGCGCCGGGGGTCAACCCGGCGACCGACTCGACGACGAAGCGGTTCGGTTCAGCGCTCCACACCAGTCCCGACGCGCTCGCGTACCGGGCGTCCCAGGTGCTGCTGTCCACTGTGTTCCCTCCTCTGGCGGCGCACCACCGCCACGGTGACCGTACCGGCTACCGCAAGCGCTCCCAGGACGATCAGGCCGAGTGCCATCCGTGCGGGCAGTTGCTGGGCGAGGACGAAGACGCCCATCACCACGACGAACCAGCCGAACGCCTTGCGCAGCAGGTCCGCCGGGATCTTCCCGGCGAGGCGACCGCCGAGGAAGCTGCCGACGACGGCGGCGGCGGTCACCGCGAGGGCCAGGCCCCAGTTGATGCTCACGCTGGAGAGGTAGCCGGCCAGGCCGGCGAAGGACTTCATCGCGATGACCACCAGCGAGGTGCCCACGGCGACCGGCATCGGCAGGCCGCCGAGCAGGGCCAGGGCGGGCACCACGAGGAAGCCGCCGCCCGCGCCGACCAGGCCGGTGACCAGTCCCACGACGATCCCGTCCAGGACCACCCGGAACACCGGCAGCTCGTGCGGCACCGGCTTGCCCTCGGCGGAGCGCCGGCCGCGGATCATCGCGACCGCGGTGGCCAGCATCATCACCGCGAAACCGGTGAGCAGGAAACCGGCCGGGACGAACTCGGCGAGCCGGCCGCCGGCGTAGGCGCCGCTCATGCCGGCGAATCCGAAGATCAGCCCGGTACGCCAGCGGACCCGCCCGGCCCGGGCGTGCGGCAGCACGCCCACGGCGCTGGTGGCGCCGACCACGAGCAGGGAGGTGGCGATCGCCTCCTTGGCCGGCAGTCCGGCGACGTAGACCAGCAGCGGCACGGCCAGGATCGACCCGCCGCCGCCGAGCAGTCCCAGGCTGACCCCGATCAGGACGGCCAGCCCGACGGTCAGCAGCAGGGTGGCGCTCACGCCCGCCCCCCGTTGCTGTCCCGCAGCTGGCCGACGATGGTGTCCAGGTCGCAGCTCGCGCCCCGGTTGTACGGCAACTTGCTCAGCATCATGCCCATGGCGCAGGTGTTGGTGAGCGCGGCGAAGGTGAGGCCGGCGCCGATGAACCCGGCGACCCACTTCAGGCCGGGCACGAACACCGAGCCCAGGACGCTGGCCAGGACGATCGAACCGGCGACCAGGCGGACCTGCCGCTCCAGGTCCCAGCGGGGGGCGCCCTGCTTGGTCGGGGCGTTCGCCGCCTGCCAGGCGAGCATGCCGCCGTTGAGGACCTTCAGGTTGGGCAGCCCGACCCCGGCGAGCGCCTGCTCGGCCTGGGTGGCCCGGGCGCCCGAGCGGCAGATCAGCACGACGTCCTCGTCGAGGTGGTTGCGCAGCTCCTCGCGGTGCTCCTTGAGCAGGTCCAGCGGGACGTTGTAGGCGCCGGGGATGTGCACGGTCTCGAATTCGGCCGGGGTACGCACGTCGAGCAGTCGGGGGGCGCGCCCGGAGTCGATCAGCTCGCGCAGGGTGGTGGCGTCGAGGGTGGCCGGGCGGGTGCTCTCGGAAGTGCTCATTTCTCCTCGTTCTGGGACGAACCGCCGTGGTCGGCGGCAGGGTGGGTTGCCGGCCGGCGCTCCGTGGCGCCGGCCGCTGTCTCGGATACGGGTCAGGCGTGGTCGGCCATGGCGACGCCGGCCGCCTCGGCCCGGTCGAACTTGTCGTCGATGACGACGACCTCGCGGCCGGCGTTGGCCAGCAACGACGCGGCGGCGGTGGCGCGGTAGCCGGAGCCGCAGTGCACCCAGACCGTGCCCGCCGGCAGGTCGGCGAGCCGCTTGGGCAGGTCGGGCAGCGGGATGTGCACGGCGTCCGCCACGTGGCCGGCCCGCCACTCGTTCGTCATCCGCACGTCGAGCACGACGTCCGGGGCGGGTAGGCCGGCCGGGGTGTGCCCGGCGCGGGCCGCGGCCAGGGCCGGGAAGTCGGCCATCCGCAGCTCGCGGAGCTGGTCGGGGGTGGCCGCCCACTGCTCGGCCGCGCCGGTCGCCTGGGCGGCGGGCCGGTCGATGCCGATCCGCACCAGCTCCCGCTGGGCGTCCGCGACCTGCTCCGGGGTCTCCGCCAGCAGCGTGATCGGCGTGCCCCAGTCGATCAGCCAGCCGAGCCAGGTCGACATCGGGCCGTCCAGCCCGAGGCTGACAGTGCCGGCCAGGTGCGAGGCCGCGTACGCCTTGCGGTGCCGCAGGTCGACCACCCACTCGCCGGCGGCCATCCGGTCGCGGAGCTGGTCCGCGTCGGCCCGGGTGACCGGGGTGAGGTCGACCGGCGCCGGCCCGGCGTTGTTCGCCACGCCCATGTGGGCGTAGTACGCCGGGTAGGCGTCCAGGCCGGAGAGGGTCTCGGTGACGAACTCGTCCGTGGCCAGCCGCAGCACGGGGTTCGCCTGCTTCTCCCGCCCGATGGTCGAGTCGGGGGCGTCGGCCTGGCTGGCCGAGCAGAAGCTGCCGAAGCCGTGCGTCGGCCACACCTGCGCGCCGTCGGGCAGCAGGTCGGCCAGCCGTCGCGCGGAGGCGTGCTGGTGGCGGGCCAGCACCTGGGCGTGTTCCTGGCCGAGCAGGTCGGTGCGCCCGGTGGTGCCGAACAGCAGCGAGCCGCCGGTGAAGACCCCGGCCGGCTGCCAGCCGCCGTCGGTGGCCTCGTCGAGGACGTACGACAGGTGGTGGAACGTGTGGCCGGGGGTGGCGATCACCCGCAGGCGCAGGGCGTCGGAGACGGGCACCGTGTCGCCGTCGGTGACCGGGATCCGCGCGAAGCCGACCTCGTCGTCGGCGGCGACCAGGTACCGGGCGCCGGTGATCCGGGCGAGTTCCAGGCCGCCGGAGACGTAGTCGTTGTGGATGTGCGTCTCCACCACGTGGGTGATCCGCACCCCCTTGGCGCCGGCGAGGTACAGGATCCGGTCGAGGTCGCGCTGCGGGTCGACGACGATCGCCACCCGGCCGTCCGAGGCCAAGTAGCTCCGGTCGCCGAGCGAGGACGTCGCGATGACGGACACGTCGACTGCCATGTGCCGTTCTCCTTCCCTTTCCCATATACCCCGGGGGGTATGTGGGAGACAGACTTCTGCCCGGGTTACGGGCGCGGGTTACCCGCCCCTGCCGCGATCAAGCGGCGGGGGCGGTGAATTCCTCGGTCAGGCCAGGGCGAGGAAGAGCTTCTCGAGCTCCTCCTCGGTCATCTCGGGCTCCTCGCCCCGGTCGCGGGTGGTGCCGCAGTGCCGCATCCCGGACGCGATGATCTTGAAACCGGCCCGGTCGATGGCCTTGGACACGGCCGCGAGCTGGGTCAGGGCGGAACGGCAGTCCTCCCCGTTCTCCATCATTTCGATCACGGCGTTGAGCTGGCCCCGGGCCCGCTTGAGCCGGGTCAGCGCCTCGCTGGTCATCTCGGGTTGAAGCTTCACGGCGCTACCTCCTGCGTTCAACATACCCCAGGGGGTACGGTCTCGCTACCGGATACCCCCACGGGTATCTTCAACGGCGAGGGTCGCCGGCGGATTCCCCGCCGGTCCGGCGGATGTGTGCGGCGACCGTTCTTCTCATTCCGGGAGGATTCATGGCTCCGATGCGGCATCACCGAGTGGTCATCGTCGGCGGCGGCACCGCCGGCATCAGCGTCGCCGCGCGGCTGCGCCGGGCGGGCGTGGACGACGTGGCTCTGATCGAGCCCGCCGAGCAGCACTACTACCAGCCGCTCTGGACCCTGGTGGGCGGCGGGCAGGCCACCGTGGCGGAAACCGTACGGCCGGAACACAAGCTCATCCCCAAGGGTGTGACCTGGATCCAGGACCGGGCGATCGGCGTCGACCCGGACAATCGGAACGTGGCGCTCGCCGAGGGCGGAACGGTCGGTTACGACCAGCTCGTCATGGCGCCCGGGCTCCAGCTCGACTTCGACGCGGTGCCCGGTCTCGCGGAGTCGGTGGGCACGCGCGGCGTGTCCAGCAACTACCGCGTCGACCTCGCGCCCCGCACCTGGGACTTCATCCGCGCCGTCCGCGGCGGCACCGCGATCTTCACGATGCCGGCGGGCCCGATCAAGTGCGGCGGCGCGCCCCAGAAGATCGCCTACCTCGCGGCCGACTGGTGGCGCCGCCAGGGCGTCCTGGACGACGTACGGGTCATCCTGGTCCTGCCCACGCCGACCATCTTCGGCCAGCCGGACTGGGCCAGGGTCCTGACCGACGTCGCCGCCGGCTACGGCATCGAGGTGCGGTACCAGTCGCAGCTCGTCGAGGTCGACGGCGACAGCCGGCGCGCGGTGCTGCTGGACGACGCCACCGGCACCAAGGAGACGCTCGACTACGAGCTGCTGCACGCCGTACCCCCGCAGAGCGCGCCGGACTGGCTCAAGGGTGGCCCGCTGGCCGACCCGGCGAGCCCGTACGGCTACCTGGCCGTCGACCGGCACACGCTGCGCAGCGACCGGTGGCCCGAGGTCTTCGCGCTGGGCGACGTGGCGAACCTGCCGACCTCGAAGACGGGGGCCGCCATCCGCAAGCAGGCGCCGGTCGTGGTGGCCAACCTGCTCGCCGCCCGCCGGGGTGAGCCGCTGCCGGGTCACTACGACGGTTACACCTCGTGCCCGCTGGTGACCGCCCACAACCGGATGCTGCTCGCCGAGTTCGACTACGCGCACCGGCCGAAGCCCAGCTTCCCGTTCCTCGACACGATGCGCCCGCGCTACGACATGTGGCTGCTCAAGCGCTACGGCCTGCCGGCCATGTACTGGCACGGGATGCTGCGCGGCCGGGCCTGAGCGGCGCGTCGCCCAATCACCGGCGGCCGGCCCCGGGCGACCGGCATCATGACCACGAGGGAGAGCAGAGCATGAGCTATGCGATGACCGTCCGTTCGGCCGCCGGGTTCGCCCCGACCGTGGAGCGCGTCCGGGCGGCCCTGAAGGACCAGGGCTTCGGGGTGCTGACCGAGATCGACCTGAGCGCGACGCTGCGCGACAAGCTCGGCGTCGAGCTGGGGGAGTACGTCATCCTGGGGGCCTGCAACCCGCCCCTGGCGCACCGGGCGGTGCAGGCGGACCCGGCGATCGGCCTGCTCCTGCCCTGCAACGTGGTCGTCCGTGCCGAAGGACCGGACCGTACGGTGGTGCAGGCCATGGACCCGCAGGTGATGGTGCAACTCAGCGACGCGCCGGAGCTGCGGGCCGTCGCCGATGAGGCCGCCGCCCGGCTGCGGGCCGCGCTGGACACCCTGGCCGGCTGAGCCGCACGGGGGCGCGGGCGAGCCCGC
>NZ_JBSGJR010000476.1:0-5652 GCF_053605645.1 Micromonospora sp. NPDC003776 | reverse complement strand
GCCATCTTCGGGATCGCGGCGTTCGTGGTGTTCCACATCTGGCGTCGGCTCTACTACGTCGCCAAGCCCAAGCCGCAACCCGGCGTGTACGGGCTCGCCACCGGCAGCACCACCTCGGCGCTCGGCGCCGGCATCGCCACCGTGTACCAGGAGCCGCAGCTCTTCGGCGAACTCACCGTGGCGGAGAACGTCTTCATCGGGCGGGAACGGCGGCGGGCCGGGATCGTCCAGCGCACCCGCCAGCACGAGGAGGTCGTCGCGCTCCTCGAACGCATGGGCCTGGACGCCGCGGTCGCCGACGTACGGGTGGCCGACCTGTCGGTCGCCGAGCAGCAGCTGGTCAGCATCGCCAAGGCCTTCGCCAGCCAGCCGCGGATCCTCATCCTCGACGAGCCCTCCGCCATCCTCACCGACCGGGAGATCGAGACGCTCTTCGCGGCGGTCCGCGGGATGCGCGACAGTGGCGTCGCGGTCATCTACATCAGCCACCGCCTCGACGAACTGGCCCAGATCACCGACCGCGTGACCGTGCTGCGGGACGGGCAGGTGGTGGCGAGCCGGCCCACCCGGGAGCTCACCGTCCGCGCCGTCGCCGAGCTGATGGTCGGGCACAAGCTCGAAACCGGGCAGGTGACGCGGACCGTGGCCGACGCCGAGCCCGCGCTCGCGGCGTCCGGCCTCGGACGCCAGGACGTCTTCGCCGACGTCGACCTGGCCGTGCGCCCCGGCGAGGTGGTCGCCCTCTACGGCCTGGTCGGGTCCGGCGCCGCCAGCATCGCCCGGGCACTGTACGGGATCGACCCGGCAGACTCCGGCGCCGTCCGGATCAACGGCCGCGGCGTCGCGCTCAGATCCCCCGCCGACGCGGTACGGCACGGCATCACCATGCTGCCCGCCAACCGGAAGGTGCAGGGCGTCTTCAGCTCCAAGAGCATCGCCTTCAACATCTCCAGCGCACACCTGCGACTGCTCAGCCGCGCCCGCCTGTGGGTCGACCGCGGCCGGGAGCGGTCCGTCGCGCAGGATTTCATCAAACGCATCGCCATCAAGGCACCCGGCCCGGCGACCCTCGTCGGCAACCTCTCCGGCGGCAACCAGCAGAAGGTCGTCCTCGCCCGCCAGCTCGTCGAACGGCCCCGCATCCTCCTGCTGGAGGAACCCACCCAGGGTGTCGACGTGGGGGCCAAGGACGAGATCCACCGAATCATCGTCGAGCTCGCCGACGCCGGCAGCGCCGTCCTCGTCGTCTCCTCCGACCTGCCGGAGGTCCTGCAGCTCGCCGACCGGGTGCTGGTGGTGCGCGCGGGGCGGATCACGGCGAGCTTCGACCGGGGTGCGCGCCAGGCCGACGTCCTGGCCGCCGCGGCCGGCGACGACGGATCGGATCGGGCATCGACGCCAGGCGGCGACTCGACGACGGAGGTGGGAGCGGCATGACCGGACTCGTCCAGACCGTACCGCTGCGCCGGCGGCGCCCGATCGCCCGCGCGGTCGAAGGCCAGGAACTCGCGCTCGTCGTCGTCATCGCGGCCCTCTGGCTCGCGTTGTCCGTCGGTACGAGTACCTTCCTCACCGGCTCGAACCTGCGCAACATCCTGTTCGCCGTCGCGGCGACCGCGATCATCGGCATCGGGATGACGCCCGTCATCGTGACCGGCGGCATCGACGTCTCCGTGGGCAGCATGGCCGCCGTGGTCATGGTGGTGGTGGCCAAGCTCGTCCGCGACGCCGGAGCGCCCGCGCCGCTGGCGGTGCTGGTGGCGGTCGCGCTCGGGCTCGGGCTGGGTTGCGTCAACGGCCTGCTGGTCAGCCTCGGCGGCATCCACCCGATCATCGTCACGTTCGGCACCCTGAACGTGTTCCGCTTCGTGGCGCTGCGCATCTTCGAGAACAAGCAGGTGGCGGGCGTGCCGGACACCCTCGGGTGGTTCGGCGGCGGCCAGGCCGGGCTCGGCCTGCTGGGCGTGCCGCACGCCTGGTGGCTCGCCATGATGCTCGCGGCACTCACCTGGTGCTACATGCGCTACTGGGCGACCGGCCGCCACTGGTACGCGATCGGCAACGACGCCGACGCGGCCCGTCTCGCCGGCGTCCGCGTCCGCCGGCGCATCGTCTCCGCGTACGCCCTGACCGGCTTCTTCGTCGGCCTGGCGGCCTGCGTCCTGGTCGGCAGCGGCGGCCTGGTGCAGCAGAACGCCGGCACCGGCCTGGAGTTGCAGGTCATCGCGGCCGTCGTGATCGGCGGGACGAGCATCCTCGGCGGCCGCGGCACCGTGCTGGGGACGCTGCTGGGCGCGCTGCTGGTCGGCACCGTGACCAGCGCCATCACCCTGCTCGGCTGGCCCAGCGAGCTGACCGAACTGTTCATCGGCGCGTTCATCCTGGTCGCGGTTGGCGTCGACCTGGTCCGCGAGCGCCGCAGGAGGGCACGATGACGACCAGAACCGCCGAACCGGAACAGCTCAAGGACGACAAGACGAAGCCGGCCCCGACCGGTGCGAGGATCGCCGGCGCACTGCGATTCGTGCTCTCCGAACGGGTCGCGCTGCTGAGCGTGCTGCTCGTCATCGTCGTGGTGTGGTTCTGGTACCTGGGTCGCAACGACTACCTCGTCGCGCCGTACGACGCCGACTACCTCGCCTCGGCGCTGGAGACGATGGTCCCGCTCTGCCTCCTCGGCCTCGCCGAGTTCATCGTCATCGTCTCCGGGCGCGGCGGGATCGACCTGTCCGTGGGATCGATGGTCAGCCTCTCCGGGATGGCCTTCGGCTTCATGGTCGGCCAGTGGGGGTGGCCCGTCCTCCCCGCGCTGGCGCTGACCGTCCTGGTCGGCGGGGTGCTCGGCGCGGCGAACGGGCTGCTGGTCGCGTACCTCGGGTTCCCGGCCCTGATCGCCACGCTCGCCACCTACTACGCGTACGGGTCGCTCGCGCTGGTCAGCAACGACAGGGCGCCCATCTCCACCAAGCCCATCCAGGACCTGCACTCGCTGACCCGGCCGCTCGACCTGCCCGTGGTGCCGGACCTGCCGGCGCAGATGCTGACCTTCCTCGTGCCGTGCGTCCTCGTGGTGTGGCTGGTGGTCAACCGCAGCACCTACGGCCGCAAGCTGTACGCGATCGGCACGAACGACGTGGCCGCCCGGTTCGCCAACCTCGACGTCCGGCAGACCCGCTTCCGCGCCTACGTCGCCTCCGGCCTGCTCTCCGGGGTGGTCGCCGTGGTCACCGTCGCCCAGTTCGCCTCCGCCCGCCCCGACGCGGGCAGCGTCGGCAACGGGATGGCCCTGCCGGCGATCACCATCGCCGTGCTCGGCGGCGTGGCGATCACCGGCGGCCTGGGCCGCGTGGCCGGGGTGGTGATCGCCGCCCTGCTCATCGTCTGGCTCAACGCCGGCATCCTGCTCGCCTTCGAGGGCTCGGACGGCAGCCAGTTCCAGCTCCTCGCACTCGGTGCCGTCCTCGTGCTCTCCGCGCTGCTCAACGCGATCACCCTGCGCCGGCGGGGAGGTGTGCGGTGAGCGTGCGCAGCGACGCGGGCGCCGTCCCCGCCGAGCTGGTCGACCTGACGCTGCGCATCGGCGACCCGGCCCGGGACCTGGTCAGCCTCGCCGAAGGCAACACCTCGACCCTCGCCGACGGTGAACTGGTGGTCAAGGCCAGCGGCGCCCGGATGGACCGGGCGAAGCCCGAGGACTTCGTGGTGGTCGATCTCGACGCCGCAGCCCGGGTCCTCGGTGACCCCCGCGCCACGCAGGACGAACTGTCCGCGCTGCTGGCCGTCGCCGACGACCCGCGCGGGCGGCGCGCCTCCATCGAGACGCTCGTCCACGTCGCCGCGGTGCACGCCGGCGGCGCCACCTGGGTCGCCCACACCCATCCCACCGCGATCGTCGGACTCGTCTCGATCGAAGAGGGGGAACGGCTGTGGCAGGCGCCGCTCTTCCCCGACGAGGCCGTGGTGGTCGGCCGGCCCGCCTGGGTCGACTACCACGAGCCGGGCCTCGCGCTCGGTCGCGCCGTGGCCCGCTCGATCACCGAGCACGCCGAACGGCACGGGGCGCCGCCCCGGCTCGTGCTGCTGGGCAACCACGGCATGGTCGCGCTGGGCCGCTCGCCCGAGGAGGTCGAGGCGGTCACGACGATGGCGGTGAAGGCCGCCCGCACCCGCGCGCTGGCCCACGCCGTCGGCACGCCGCGCTACCTGGACGCCGCCGGCGGGAACGCGCTCGCCTCCCGCGCCGACGAGGTCGCCCGGCGCGCCCTGCTCGCCGGGGAAACGGTATGACCTGGGCAGGCTCACCGTTCGCCGGGCGCACCGTGCAGGCGGTCTTCTTCGACATCGGCGGCCCGATCTACGACGACGAGAACTTCGCGACCGCCGTGCTGGCGGCGCTCGACGACCTGCTCGCCGAGCAGGGCCGGCCGCCGGCCGCCCGGGCCCGGTTCCGGGCCGTCTACGACGGCGTGCGGGCAGCGCAGTCCGGGTCACTGCGGCGGGCCCTCGCCGCGGAGTTCCTCGGCGACGAGCGGCGGCGCGACGACCTGCACGCCCGCACCCGCCGGTACTGGCGGCACGGGCCGGGCAGCCTCCACCCCGACGTGCTGGCCTGCCTGCGGGCCCTGCACGGGCGGGTACGCATCGGAGTGCTGGCCAACCAGGAAGCCGACGTCATCGACGCGCTGCGCCGCGACGGCGTAGCCCCGTTCATCCAGGTCTGGGCGGTCTCCGCGCTCGTCGGCCACGAGAAGCCCGACCCGGCGCTGTTCGAGTGGGCGGTCAAGGAGGCGGGGACCAGCCCCGCGAACGCCGTCCACGTCGGCAACCGCCTCGACACCGATGTCCGGCCCGCCCGCGCCCTCGGCCTCGGCACGGTCTGGGTGCTGCGCGGCGAAGCCCCTCCGGAGCCGACGGCCGAGCAACTCGCCGAGCCCGACGTCGCCGTCCCCGATCTGCGTACGCTTCCCCGGCTGATCCTCGGGGACGGGCGCGCATGAACGAGGTGGTCATCGGCCTGGACGTCGCCACCGCCGACGTACGCGCCGTCGCGGTCACCCCCGACGGGGAAGTGGTGGCGCGGGCGGCGCAACCACTTCCGACGCCGCAGCGCGCCGGTGGCGGACGTGCCGAGCAGTCACCGGACCACGCCGACGTGGCGGTGGCGGTCCTCGCCCGGCTCGGCGCCGACCTGCACTGCCCGGTCCGCGCCGTGACGGTGACCGCGACCTCCGGCACCGTCGTTCCCTGCTCCGACGACCTCGCGCCGGTCGGGCCGGCCCTGCTGTACAACGACCGCCGGGCCGGGCAACCGGGAGCCGGGGTCGATCCCGGGCTGGTGGCGGCCGCGCCGGCGCTCGCCCGCATCGCGTGGCTGCACCGGCACCGGCCCGCGCCCCGCTACCGGCACGTCAGCGACCTCGTCGTCGCGCGGCTCACCGGCGAGGACGTGCCCACCGACACCAGCCACGCCCTCAAGTCCGGTGCCGACCCGCAGACGCTGCGCTGGCCCGCGTACCTGCTCGACGCGGCGGAGGTGCCGGAATCGGCGCTGCCGCGCCTGGCGCCGCCCGGAACCCCGGTCGGCGGCCTCTCGGCCGGCAGCGCGTCGGCGACCGGCCTGGCCGCCGGGGTTCCGGTGGTGCTCGGGATGAC
>NZ_JBSGJR010000475.1:0-5653 GCF_053605645.1 Micromonospora sp. NPDC003776 | reverse complement strand
AATCTGCGGGCGGTCCGTCTCGGACCGCGCGCAGTTTTGTTTCTCCGCTGCACCGCGTCGCCGCCGCCCAACCCCCGAGCGGCGGTCCCCTCCGACGACAGGAGCGAGCAGCCGTGCCGAGTGGCAACGTCATCCGCGGTACCCGGGCCGGGTCCGCCCCCGAACGCTTCGACCAGCGCAGCGAGCCGGCCCCGCGCCGCCCCGTCGTCTACTGGTGCCGCAACGACCACCGGATCCAGTTCCTCATCGCCGCCGAGGCGGAGGCCCCGGCCACCTGGGACTGCCCCCGCTGCGGCGAGCCGGCCGGCCCCGACCCGGGCAACCCGCCCGGCCGGCAGCGGGCCGAGCCCTACAAGAGCCACCTGGCGTACGTCCGGGAGCGGCGCACCCCCGAGGAGGCCGAGGCCCTCCTGACCGAGGCCCTCGACGCGCTCCGCCGCCGCCGCGGCCGGACCTGACTGGCTCGCTGCACGTCCGCCCTTGATGGTGGGCCCTCCAGCCGCCGCCCCGGCGCCCCAGACCGGCAATGCGGCCTGATTCACGGGAAGGGTGGCTATTCAGCGGGCGATAGCCACTCTTTCCGTGAATCTGTGCAGTGGGGGGCGGGGCGGCGGGAGTGCTGCGGTGGGGTCAGCGCAGGCTGCGGGAGCGGGGTGGGACGTCGGCCGCGGCGGCGCGGTCGAGGAGCCAGAGGGTACGGGTGACCCCGTGCACGCCGGCCGCCGGCAGCTGGACCGGGCCTGCGCCGGCCAGCGCCATGCCCACCGCCCGGGCCTTGTCGGCGCCGGCGGCCACCAGCCAGACCTCCTCGGCCGTGTTGATCGTCGGCAGGGTCAGCGTGGTGCGCACCGGGGGCGGTTTCGGGCTGCCCCGGACCGCGCTGACCGGCCGGTTGTCGTGGTGCACCGGGTGCTCCGGGAAGACCGAGGCCACGTGCCCGTCCTCGCCGACGCCGAGCAGCAGCACGTCGAAGTGGGGGAGTGCGGCGGTGCCCGGTCGGGCGGCCCGGGCCAGCTCCTGCGCGTACCCGGCGGCGGCCGTCTCCGGGTCGTTGCCGGCCGGCCCGTCCGAGGCGGGCATCGGGTGGATCCGCGCCGGGTCCAGCGGCACCACGTCCAGCAGCGCCGCCCGGGCCTGCGTCTCGTTGCGCTCCGGGTCACCGGCCGGCAGGAACCGCTCGTCGCCCCACCAGACGTCGACCCGGGACCAGTCGACGGCGTCCCGGGCCGGCAGCGCCGCCACCGCCCGGTACACCGCCGCGGCGATCCGCCCGCCGGTCAGCACCACCGACGCCTGGCCCCGGTCCGCCTGCGCGTCGAGCAGCTTCACCACCAACCGGGCCGCCACCGCCTGCGCCAGCAGGTCGGGGTCGGCGTGTACGGCGACACTCGCCTCACTCATCCATCGTGCCCTCGTGCTCCGACCGCCCCACGGCGGTCACCTGTGCTGTCCGGCCGCCGAGCGGCCCGTGCTGTTCCCCGCCAACCCTCACCCGTTGGCGGTCGCCCCGGCGTGCGCGGTGACGCCCGCCTCGGCCCGCTGGGCGGTCGCCGGATCCTTCCACACGTGCACCCGCCCGGCCGGACGCTGGTCCAGCCCGGTGAGGCCGGCTGCCGCGCCGAGTGCCTCCGCGTACACCTGGTCGGCGTCGAGGCGGCGCAGTTCCTCGGCCAGCTCGTCGCCGAGCGGGCGCCGGACCAGCGGCAGCGTCCGGTCCTCCTGGCCGGTCCGCCGGAACCGGGCGATGCTCTCGTCCCGGGTGAGGGTGAGCTCGTCGCCGTTGGCGCAGCGCAGCTGCACCTCGCGCATCCGGGGGAACTGGTCGGTGGGCTCCCAGACCGGGTCGATGCCGAGCCGGGCGGCCAGCCAGCCGCGCATCAGCGCCGCCGTCGGGTCGGTCGGGGGGGCGACCACGGTCGCCTCGGTGATCTTGGCCTGCGCGGTGTCGAACGCCCCCGCGACCAGGGTGCGCCACGGGGTGATTCGGGTCCAGGCCAGGTCGGTGTCGCCGGGGGCGTAGTCGCGGGCGCGCTGCCGCAGCGCGGCGATCGGGTCGGAGGCCTGCGCCGAGTCGGTGATCCGCCGGTCGGCCACCACGCCGAGGAAGTCGGTCGCGATCTCCTCCGGCGGCTCGCCGTGCCACCAGGTCACCACCGGCACGTCCGGCACCAGCAGCGGCATCACCACCGACTCGGCGTGCAGCGCCAGCCGGCCGTACATCCGCATCACCACCGCCTCGCACGGGCCGAGCCGGCCGCCGACGACGATCTCCGCGTCCAGCCGGTTGCGTTCCCGCTCGACGTCGGTACGGACGACCACGAGCAGCCGGCACGGGTGGGCCGAGGCCGCGATGGTCGCCGCCGCCTCCGCCTCCCGGACCCGCTTCTCGTCCACCACGACGATCAGACTGAGCGCCATGCCGCTGGCCACGCCGCCCGCGCTGCGCCGTTCCGCGGCGAGCGCCTTGACCACCTCGTTGCCGGTGGTGTCCCACAACCCGATCAAGGGAGCCTCCTGGTCTGCTCGCAGTGCTCGCTCACGCTCTCCGCCACGCCCGGCCCTCGCGGGCCAGCATCTCGTCGGCGGCCCGCGGACCCCACTCGCCGGCCCGGTACGGTTCCGGCTTGGTGCCCGCCCAGGCGTGCTCCAGCGGGTCCAGCACCTGCCAGCTCTGCTCCACCTCGGCGGCGTCCGGGAAGAGCGTCCGGTCGCCGATCAGCACGTCCAGCACCAGCCGCTCGTACGCCTCGGGGCTGGACTCGGTGAACGCCTCGCCGTACTGGAAGTCCATCGCGATGTCGCGGACCTCCATGGTCGTGCCCGGCACCTTGGAACCGAACTTCAGCACCACGCCCTCGTCCGGCTGGACCCGGATGACGAGCTGGTTGGGGCCGAGCGACTCCATGTCGGCCGGGTTGAAGGGCAGGTGCGGCGCCTTCTTGAACATGATGGCCACCTCGGTGACCCGCCGGGGCAGCCGCTTGCCGGCCCGGATGTAGAACGGCACCCCGGCCCAGCGCCGGTTCTGGATGCCGAGCTTCACCGCCACGTACGTCTCGGTGGTGGAGTCCGGCGGGATGTTCTCCTCCTCCAGGTAGCCGACGGCGCGCTCGCCGCCGACCCAGCCGGGGAGGTACTGCCCGCGCACGGTGTCCCGGGCGACGTCCTTCGGCACGGTGATCGCCTTGAGCACCTTCAGCTTCTCGGCCCGGATCTCGTCGGCGTCGAAGCTGGTCGGCTCCTCCATGGCGACCAGGGCGAGGAGCTGGAGCAGGTGGTTCTGGAGCACGTCGCGGGCCGCGCCGGCCGAGTCGTAGAAGCCGGCCCGGGTGCCGATGCCGACGTCCTCGGCCATGGTGATCTGCACCGAGTCGACGTACTTGGAGTTCCACAGCGGCTCGAACAGGTTGTTGGCGAACCGCAGCGCGAGGATGTTCTGGACCGTCTCCTTGCCCAGGTAGTGGTCGATCCGGAAGACGTCCTGCCGGGTGAAGACGTCGTCGACCAGGTCGTTGAGCGCCTTCGCCGAGGGCAGGTCGTGCCCGAACGGCTTCTCCACGACCACCCGGCGCCAGCCGCCGGACTTGGCGTTGTCCGCCATGCCGGTGCGGGCGAGCTGCTTGAGCACCACGGGGAAGGCCGCCGGCGGGATGGAGAAGTAGAAGGCGGCGTTGCCGGCGATGCCGTGCGACTGGCGCAGCTCGTCCAGGGTGTCGGCGAGCTGGTCGAACGCGGCGTCGTCGTCGAACGAGCCGCCGACGAACTTGATGTTGCCCTCCAGCCGCGCCCACACCTCCTCCCGCCACGGGGTCCGCGCGTGCTTCTTCGCCGCCTCGTGGGCCAGCGACTCGAAGTCGCCGTCGCCCCAGTCCCGCCGGGCGAAGCCCAGGACCACGAAACCGGGCGGCAGCAGCCCCCGGTTGGCCAGGTCGTAGACCGCCGGCAACAGCTTCTTGCGGGCCAGGTCGCCGGTCACCCCGAAGATCACCAGAGCGCACGGCTCCGGGATCCGCGGCAGCCGCCGGTCCTGGGGGTCGCGCAGCGGGTTCATGCCGCCTCCTCGCTCCGCTGGTTCCACGTCATTCATCGTCACGTCCGTGTCCGTCCGGCCGCATCCAGTAGCTGGGCGACGCCCGCCGCCCGCTCGGTCAGGTGCAGTCGCAGCACCGGGCGCTCCCGGCCGGCCAGGGCCTGCCGGTCGCCGGCGGCCTGGGCCGCCTGAAGCTCCCCGAAGGTGTACGGGCGGCCGGGCACCGGCAGATCATCGGTGACCGCGCCGGTCACCTGAAGGTAGCTGCCGGTTGCCGGGCCGCCCTTGTGGTACTGCCCGGTCGAGTGCAGGTACCGGGGACCCCACCCGAAGGTCACCGGGCGTCCGGTCGCCCGGGCCAGTGCCGGGCGCAGCCCGGCCGCCGCCGCGTCGGCCAGCCGGTCGAGGTACGCCGTCACCGCCAGGTACCCGTCGTCGCCCAGCCCGTCCAGCAGCCAGCGCAGCACGCCGACCAGGTCGCCGGGGGCGTCGACCGGGGCGTACACCTCGACCGCGCCGTCGGTGAACGACGGCGTCTCCGCCGGTGCCCCGGCGGCGAGGATGCGGGCGGTGTTCTCCTTGCTCTCGGCGACGTTCGGCTGGTCGAACGGGTCGACGCCGAGCGCCACCCCGGCGATCGCGGTGGCGTACTCCCAGGCGAGGAAGTGGGCGCCGAGCGGGCCGTTGACGGCCAGGTCGGCGACGCCGGCGCCGGGGCCCCGCCCGGGGGTGAGCGCGCCGCCGTAGCTCACGGTGAGCACGTCCGGGCCGGTGGCGCCCGGGGCGTCGGGGGTCTCCAGCACCACCGGCAGGATCCCCACCCCGTCCTTGCCGGTCGACTCGGCGAGCAGTTGCTCGGCCCAGTCGCCCAGCCCGTCGACGCCGGTGCCGTCGGAGGTCAGCGCGACGGTGGGCCGGCCCGTGGTGGCGGCCGCGCCGAGCGCCGCGCCGAGGGCCAGGGCCGGGTTGTCCCGGTCGCGCCCCAGCGAGCCGGCGAGCGCGTCCGCGTCGTCCAGCAGGTCGGTCACCGCCACGCCGGCGAGGGCCGCGGGGACCAGGCCGAACGCGGTGAGCGCCGAGTATCGGCCCCCCACCTCGGGGTCGGCGAGGATGGTGACCACGCCCATCTCGGCGGCGGTCGCCTCCAGCGGGGAGCCCGGGTCGGTGACCACGACGAAGTGCCGGGCCGCCTCCGCCTCGCTCATCCCGGCGTCCAGGAACGCCTGCCAGTACGCCCGCCGGTGGCTGTCGGTCTCCACGGTCGAGCCGGACTTGCTGGAGATCACCACCACGGTGCGGTCGAGGCGGTCGCCCAGGGCGGCCCGGACCTGCCCCGGATCGGTGGTGTCCAGTACGGTCAGCGGCCGGCCCAGGGTCCGGCTGATCACCTCGGGGGCGAGCGAGGAGCCGCCCATCCCGGCGAGCACCACGTGATCGAGGTCGGCCAGCTCGGCGACCAGTTCGGCGAGCTGGGGGAGGAGTTCGCGGCTGCGCCGGTGGGTGTCCAGCCAGCCCAGCCGGGCCTTCGCCGTGGCCTCCGCGTCGGGACCCCAGAGGGTGGGGTCCTGGGCGGCCAGCCGGGTCGGGACGTCGTCGGCGACCAGTGCCGCGCGCACCGACGCG
>NZ_JBSGJR010000474.1:0-5688 GCF_053605645.1 Micromonospora sp. NPDC003776 | reverse complement strand
GACGCCGCCTTCACCGCGCCCACGGTGGCCGGCCTGGCCGCCCTGCGCGACCGGTACGGGGTGCGCTGGCTGGTCGTCGACCGCGAGGTCGGCCGTGAGTCACCGGCCTTGGGCACGCTGGCCGACCTGCGCCACGACAACGGTCGGGTGGCCGTCTACCGGCTCCGCTGACTGTGCCCGGGGGTACGGCCGCCACTGTTGGACGGCGGCCGTACCCCCGATGGCTCAGCCGAGCGGAACCGTCCGGGCCAGTGCCGCACCGTCCGCCTCGAACGCGGCCAGCACCGACGCCGGCGTACCCACGGTCACCGGCACCACCACGGTCACCGGCGAGCCGCCGGAGAGCGACACGGTGCGGCTGCCGGTGGCCCGGTCGCCGTCCCAGCCGTACAGGTACGCGGTGCCGGCCCGGTCCGCCCGGAGGGTGACCGAGACGCCGTCCGCGACCGTGCGGGCGTCGGTGAGCCGCAGCGCGTCGGCCGGCAGCCGGGGCACGGCGGCCGGGGCGACTCCGTCCACCGCCGACTGGGCGATGGTCTGCGGGCTGTGCACGCTGCGCGCGGCGGTGTCCGGGAAGATCGGCGCGCTGGGCTGGCGGGCCGCCGGGGCGTACCCGGGCAGCGTCACCAGGCCGTACCGGTACGGGTCGGCCCGGACGCCGGTGAACGTCGACCAGCCGAGCCGCGACTGCGAGGTCAGATCCTGGGTGTCCGAGTCGTAGACCAGCACGTTGAAGCCCATCCGGGTCGGGTCGACCGCGTCCGGAAGCACCGCGAACGGGATGCTCGCCTCGATGGTGTAGCCGGTGTACGGCGCGCTGACCTTGCTGACCACGGTCATGCCCGGCGCGGTGGTCGCGCCCGGGCCCTGCCGGTTGTCGGCGTCCCGCTGCCAGCACGGCGGGTCGCCGTTGGCGGGGTCGTCGGTGGCCGGGAAGATGCCGGCCTTGAACACGGTGGAGGTGTCCGCCGAGTTCCCCTTCGGGTCGATGATGATCTCGACGCTGTCGGTGCGGCGCTGCCGCTTGCAGTCCTGCGGCACCACCTTCCGGCCGAGCACGTCGTCGGTGACCTGGACGTGGACCTTCAGGGCGTCTTCCGTCCAGGCGATCCGGCCGATCGCGGAGGCGTCCTGCGGGGTGGTCGGCTCGCCCTCCCAGATCCGCGAAAGGTCCAGCTCCGGGCCGGGGTACTCGCCGGGGGCAGCCACCCCGTTGACCGCATTGGCGGCACCGGCGTGCGGCACCTCACTGGTTGGCACGATCTCCAGGGCGCCGGTCTCGACCGTGCTGCCGGCGGCGCTGGTGGTGGTGATGGTGATCCCGTAGTCGCCGTCGGTGCCGCCCTCGTTCGCCGTGGGCAGGCCGGCATCGGTGTTGGTGACGGTGAAGCTCACCGCGCCGGTCGCGCCGGGCGCCAGTTCGGCGTAGCTCTTCGTGGCCGCGTCGGCGGTGAATCCCTTCGGCAGCCCGAGGGTGACCTGCCCGCGCTGTGCGGCCTCGCCGTGGTTACGCAGATCCACCCGGACCGATCGGCTCTGGCCGGAACCGATGGTGAGCACCGGCTTGATCAGCGTGTCCAACTGCGGGTAGCCGCTCTCGCCGGCCCAGTCCCGGAAGATGCCCACCTCGGGCAGCGGCTCCAGGGTGCCCCGCACGTCGGCGACCACCCGTACCGCCCGGTCCGTGCGGCCGGTGCCCTGCCCGGTGGCCAGGGTCGCGCCGACGAACCGCTGCTGGTTGGTGCCGGCGGTGGCCGGCACGGTGACGGTGAAGGTGGCGGTCCGCTCCTGGCCCGCGGGCACCGCGTCGGGGAGCGAACCGGCGCCAGCGGCGGTCCAGCCCTCGGGCAGCCGGAGGGCGACGCGCGGCCGGGTCAGCGCCCGGTCGCCGGGCGCCCGGACGTGCGCGGTCACCTCGACGGTCTCGCCGGGGGCGAGGTCGAAGCGGTCCGTCGTCAGGTAGAGCTCGGTGCCCCGGGGCAGCCCGCCGGGCGCGGCCGGCAGCACCGAGCCGCGCAGGATCGCCTCGGGAGAGGTGTCCGCCGGGTCGTACGGGACCCGGCTGTCGACCAGGGTGTAGAAGTCGCAGCGGATCTTGGCCGGGTCGGTCGGGGCGGCGGGGGTGCCCGCCCAGCCCTGGGTGGCGTAGTCGCGGCGGGCGTCCACCTCGGTCTCCGCCCAGGTCTTCCCGGTGCTGCTCGGGGTGCCCTCCCAGACGCCGAAGACCTGGTCGGTCGGCACCGTCGGGACGAAGCTCGACGCGCACGCCGGCCCGGCGGACGAACTGCCGGTGCCGCCCGTACGCAGGAACTTCGCCGGCCGGAACGGCTTCAGACCCTCCGCGGAGAGTTGCTCGGGGAAGGCGTTCGGGTCGGCGGCGGCGTGGAACGCCTCGGCGGCGAACCGGGCGGCCTGCTGGTGGTTGCCGTGGTTGCCCGGGGTGGGCGACGGGTTCATCGTCATCACGACCTCGGGCCGGGTCTGCCGGATCACCCGCACGATCTGCGCGAGGGTGTCGTCGTGCCCCCAGATCCGCTCGGACAGCGGCGCGGACGCGGTGTACCAGAAGTCGACCCGGTCCAGGTTGTAGAGGTGCTCGACCCCCGCCTTGCCGATCGCGGTGCGCTCCTCGCGCTCGCGGATGATGCCGAGCGGGGGGCCCTCCTCGAGGCCGACCGCGTTGCCGCCGCCCTCGCCGCGGGTGATGGTCACGACGCCGGCCTTGACGCCGTAGCGCTCCTTCCACTGGCCGAGCGTGGCGAGGCTGCCCGCCTCGTCGTCGGGGTGGGCGCTGACGAAGAGCACGTCGAGATCGACGGCGTCGGCGGGGCGGCTGGGCGTGGGTGCGGCGAGGGCGGTGCCCGGGGCCCCGGACAGGGCCAGGGCGAGTGCCGTGGGTAGCAGGAACGCCTTGAGTCGCATGCGGATCCTTCCGGGTGGGGCGAGAGCCGGGCAGCGGCCATCGACGTCGGACGCGCGACGCGTCCACGTGGTGGTCGCGTTCGGACGGTGGGTGGTAAGCGACGGGACGGCGGGCACCGACGGGCGCCCGGGGTCACCGGGTACGCAGCGGTACGGGGCTCCGTACACACTGGAAGGCCTTCGCCCGGTGACGGTAGGGACCGGCGCGGCGGGCCGTCAATGCTGTGCAAGATCTTTCTTAATTTGCGAAAGAAACTAATTGGTTGCCGTGGGCGCTCTCGATCTTGATCTGGGGAGAAGAGCGCACTGTCCTGCCGTGCCCTGATTGATCGACATTTCCGCTGGTCATCACTGGTCTGTCGACTCGTCGAGACGCTTTCGTTACTTGACTCAATAGTTCGTTCGCCGTAGGAAGGAAGTGTGACTGACGTGGTGACGCCACCGACGAGCCCGGTGAGCCGGGAGCGGTCGAAGGAGATCAAGCGGCTCTCCGTGATCTCCGCCGCCCGCCAGGTGCGGGTGCTCTCCCGTGCCGAGCTGACCGAGCTCACCGGGTTGAGCCCCGCCACGCTCACCCCGCTGGTCCGCGACCTGATCGCCGAGGGCTACCTGATCGAACGCGGACCGGGCGCGTCCCGGGCCGGACGGCCCCGCGCCATGCTGGAGTTCAACCCCCGTGCGGAACTGGTCGCGGCCGTCTCGCTGGAGCCCTCCCGGATCAGCTGCGAGATCGCCGACAGCGACGGTGCGGTGGTCGCCCACCGCACGGTACGACTCACCGGTGACATCGTCGACCTGATCTGCAAGGCGGTGCCCGAACTGGCCGGCGAGGGTTTGCCGGCGCTGCGCGGCGTGGCCATCGCCGCCCCTGGGGTCTCCTCCGGCGGCGCGGTCCGGCTCGCCCCCTCGGTCGGCCTGCTTGAGGGGCAGCCGATAGGGGAGTCGGTCCAGCGGCGCCTCGGCGTGCCGGTCGTGGTGGACAACGACGTCAACCTGATGGCTGCCGGTGAGCATGCCGCCGGTGCCGGCACCGACGTGGCCGACCTGCTCCTGCTCCACGTGGCCGACGGCATCGGCGCCGGCCTGGTGCTGGACGGGCAGGTCCGCCGGGGGTCCGGCGGAGCCGCCGGCGAGGTTGGCTTCCTGCCGCTCGACCCGGTCGACCGCGGGCACGACGGGATCGGTCCGTTCGAGGCCCGCTGGTCGGAGAGCGCCATCGCCGAGAAGGTGGTGGCCCTGGCCCCGGGGCGCCGTCCCGAGTCGCCTGTCCGGGCGCTGGTGGACCTGGCCGCCGTCGACCACCGGGCCGCCGCCTACCTGGACCAGGTGCTCGCTGCGTGGTCCCGCCTCATCGTCTCCTGCGCCTGCGTCGTCGACCCCGGCCGGGTCCTGCTCAGCGGGGCCGCCGTCGAGTTGGACGACGCCGCCGTGGAGCGGCTCCAGGCCCTGGTCTCCGCCGCCGCGCCGAGCCCGACCGAGGTCCGCCGGGCGGTCCTCGGCGACCGGGCCGTGTTGCACGGCGCGATCAGCTACGCCCTGTCCGCCGCCGCCGCGGGGCTGCCCACCCTGCTGCCTGCCCCCTGACCTTTCCCTTCAGAACAACGCAGTTCCCCCAACCCCTCGGAGGTACCAGATGAGACGTCGACTTCTACTCGCCGGAGCGCTCGCCACCGTCCTCGCCGCCGGCACCGCCTGCGGCGGCGGCTCGGGTGACTCGGCTGCCGGCGGCGGCACCGAGAAGCTGACGATCTACACGGCCCGCGACAAGAAGGTCGCCACCTTCGTCGTCGACAAGTTCACCGCCAAGTACCCCGAGTACAAGGGCAAGGTCGAGGTCCTCAACCTCGGTGCACAGGAGATCCTGGAGCGGGTCCGGGCCGAGAAGGCCAACCCGCAGGCCGACGTCTGGTGGGGCGGCACCCAGCAGGGGCTGGCCGCCGGGGCCGCCGAGGACCTGCTCACCTCCTGGCAGCCGTCGTTCGCCGGCAAGATGGACGCCAAGTACAAGGACCCCGAGGGCCGCTGGTTCGGCGAGATCCTGCTGCCCGAGGTCATCATGTACAACAACAAGGCCCTCACCCCGGAGCAGGCCCCCAAGGACTGGGACGACCTGCTGAAGCCGGAGTGGAAGGACAAGATCATCATCCGCGACGTGGCGGCCTCCGGCACGATGCGGTCGATCTACGCCTCCATGATCCAGCGGCAGTCGCCGGACGGCAGCAACCCGCAGCCCGGCTACGACTGGCTGAAGAAGCTCGACGCCAACACCGGCGCGTACGCGGCCAACCCGACCGACCTCTACCTGAAGATGTCCCGCCAGCAGGGCGTGCTCAGCGCCTGGAACCTGCAGGACATCCTGCTCCAGGCCAACCAGTCGAATATGCCCTTCGGGTACGTGATGCCGGCCTCCGGCGCCCCGGTCCTGGTCGACGGCCTGGCCGCGGTCAAGGGCGGCAACAGCACCGGCGCGCAGAAGTTCATCGAGTTCCTCTTCGACGACTCGCTCCGCGCCGACCTGGCCAAGGACTACTACCAGAT
The DNA here is from genome assembly GCF_053605645.1 of Micromonospora sp. NPDC003776. Taxonomy (NCBI): domain Bacteria; kingdom Bacillati; phylum Actinomycetota; class Actinomycetes; order Micromonosporales; family Micromonosporaceae; genus Micromonospora; species Micromonospora sp. NPDC003776. Next base: position 228 of record NZ_JBSGJR010000474.1, on the reverse strand, counting down.
CCCGGCCGTGGACATCGCGCAGAAGCCGGAGTGGCTGACCCAGCTCAACCTCAAGCCGCTGGACGTCAACTGGGACGTGATCGGCAAGAACGAGACCGAGTGGATCAACCACTGGAACAGCCAGATCAAGAACAAGGGCTGACCCCTGGGGTGGGGGGGGGGGGGGCGGGCCCGGCCCCCCCCCCCCCCCCGCCCCCCCCCCCCCCCCCCGGGCCCCCCCCCCCCCCC
>NZ_JBSGJR010000473.1:0-5694 GCF_053605645.1 Micromonospora sp. NPDC003776 | reverse complement strand
GCGATCGCCGCCGGGGCGATCGCCGCCGGGCGCCGCCGCCCCCCCCCCCCCCGCGGCTGGTTGCCGGTGACCGTGCCCGGTGCCCCGGCCGGCTGGCGGGACCTGCACGAGCGGTTCGGTTCGCTGCCCTTCGCCGAACTGTTCGGCGACGCCATCGGGTACGCCGAGCGGGGCTTCCCGGTCGCCCCCGGCACCGCCGCCACCTGGGCGTACGGCGTCGCCGGGCACGCCGGCCTGGCGGGGGCGGAGTTCGCCGAGTTCGACCGGGTGTTCACGGTGGACGGCCGGGCCCCCGGGGCGGGTGAGCGGTGGCGCAACCCGGACGCGGCCGGGACGCTGCGCCGGATCGCGGAGAGCGGGGCGGAGGACTTCTACCGGGGCCGGATCGCGGCGGCGCTCGACGCCCACGCCGCCCGGACCGGCGGCTTCCTGACCGGGGACGACCTCGCCCGGCACCGCTCGACCCGGGTCGACCCGGTCAGCGTGCGGTACCGCGGGCACGAGGTGTGGGAGCTGCCGCCGAACGGGCAGGGGATCGCCGCGCTGCTGGCGCTGCAGATCCTGGACGGGGTAGACCTGGCCGCGCTGTCGGCGGAGGAGCGGCTGCACTGGCAGATCGAGGCGATGAAGCTCGGCTTCGCCGACGCGCACGCGTACGTCGCCGACCCGGAGCGGTCGCCCGTGCCGACCGAAGCCCTGCTCGACCCCGGCTACGCGGCGGCCCGCCGGGCGCTGGTCAGCGACCAGGCGGGCGAGCCGGTGGCCGGGGAGCCGGAGCGCGGCGGCACGGTCTATCTCTGCACGGCCGACTCCGGCGGCATGATGGTCAGCCTGATCCAGTCCACCTACATGGCCTTCGGGTCGCACGTGGTGCTGCCCGGGCACGGCTTCGCGTTGCAGAACCGCGGTCTCGGCTTCCGGCTCGATCCCGATCACCCGAACACGGTGGGGCCCGCCAAGCGGCCGTACCACACCATCATTCCGGGATTCCTGACCCGGGACGGCGCCCCGGTCGGCCCGTTCGGCGTGATGGGCGGGCACATGCAGCCGCAGGGACACGTGCAGCTCGTCTCGGCCACCCTGGACGCCGGGCGCGACCCGCAGGCCGCGCTGGACACCCCGCGCTGGTACTGGCACGCCGGGCGGATCGTGCTGGTCGAACCGGAGCTGGACCCGCGCCTGGTCGCCGGCCTGCGGGCCCGCGGGCACGAGGTCGTCGTCGCCGACCAGCCGGCCGCCTTCGGGTACGGGCAGGCGATCTGGCGGCATCCCTCCGGCGGGTACGTCGCCGGGTCGGAGTCCCGGGTCGACGGGGCGATGCTGGGCTGGTGATCAGGCCTCGACGCGCTCCCGGAAGGTGGTCCGGTAGGCGTGCGGGGTGGTGCCCACCCGGCGGGTGAAGTGGTGCCGCAGCGCGGCGGCGTCGCCGAAGCCGGCCTGGTCGGCCACGCTCTCCACGCTCAGCCGGGTCTCCTCCAGCAGCCGCCGGGCCAGCAGCACCCGCTGGTTGGTCAGCCAGTCGTGGGGCGTGGTGCCGGTCTCGGCGCGGAACCGGCGGGCGAAGGTGCGCGGGGCCATCCCGGCCCGGGCGGCCAGCTCGTCCACGGTGACGGTCCGGTCCAGGTGGCCCATCAACCACTCCAGCACCGGTTCCAGGGTGGGCGCCTCCGGCGCCTTTGGGATCGGCGCCTCGACGTACTGGGACTGGCCACCGTCCCGGTGCGGCGGCACGACCATCCGCCGGGCCAGCCGGGTGGCGACGGCGGAGCCGTGCTCCTGGCGGACCAGGTGCAGGCAGGCGTCGATCCCGGCGGCGGTGCCGGCGCTGGTGAGCAGGCGGCCGTCCTGCACGTACAGCGAGTTGCACCGCACCCGGGCGGCCGGGAAGCGCTGCTGCAGCTCGTCGACGTGCCGCCAGTGGGTGGTGCAGTCCCGGCCGTCGAGCAGCCCCGCCTCGCCGAGCACGAACGCGCCGGCGCAGACGCTGAGGAGCCAGGCGCCCCGATCGGCGGCCCGGCGCAGCGCGTCCAGGACCGGCGGCGGCACGGCCGCCCCCTCGGCGTGGGCGGGCACGGCGACCAGGTCCGCGTCCGCCAGCGGGGCCAGGTCGGCGTGCGGGGTGAGCAGGAACCCCGAGCGGCTACGGACCGGCCGGCCGTCCGCGGTGCAGACGGCGAACCGGTAGCCGGGGAAGCCGTCGGCGGTGCGGTCGGTGCCGAAGAACTCGGCGAGCACGCCGAGTTCGAACGGGGCGACATCGTCGAGGGCCACCACGGCGACGGATCGGAGCATGTGACGAGGGTAACCCCACAGGTGGCAGGAAATCGATGGGCGGTGGCATTCCTGCCACTGTCCGGACGGTGCGGCGGGGCGCAGACTGGGTGCAGTCCGGTGCGCACCGGCGGCGAAACCGACACCAATCACGCGAAAGCGAGCGCCGCCATGATCTTCCTGCTGCTTCTGCTGTTCCTGCTCCTCCTGGGTGCCGCGAGCGGCCTCGGGGTCACCGCCGACAGCCGGGACTCGGCCGACTGGAAGCCGACCGACGACGGCCGCCGTTGGCGCTCCCGTACCTGCTGAGGTGGTTTGCGTGTTGCGCGCCGAATATCCCCGGCGGGACCGCGTCAAAAGGGGCGGCCCCGCCGACGGAGGCCATTGGGCGTACGGCAGGCTAGGAGCATGGCTGACGGCTCCTGGTACGACGCCGACATCGACCACGTGATCATCTCTGAGGCGCAGATCCGCGAGAAGACGGCGGAACTGGCCAAGCAGGTCTCGGCGGACTACGCGCACGTCGAGGACGGACTCCTGCTCGTCTGCGTGCTCAAGGGCGCGGTCATGTTCATGGCCGACTTCGCCCGGGCGTTGGGTCGTCAGGGCCCGCCCGCCGAACTCGAGTTCATGGCCGTCTCCTCGTACGGCCAGGGCACCACCTCCTCCGGCGTGGTCCGCATCCTCAAGGACCTGGACCGGGACATCGCCGGCCGGCACGTGGTGGTCGTCGAGGACATCGTCGACTCCGGGCTCACCCTCTCCTGGCTGCTGCGTTACCTGGAGTCGCGCTCCGCGGCCAGCGTCGAGGTGGTGGCGCTGTTCCGTAAGCCGGACGCGGTGAAGGTGCAGGTTCCGGTGAAGTACGTCGGCTTCGACATCCCGACCGAGTTCGTCGTCGGCTACGGCCTCGACTTCGGTGAGCGCTACCGCGAGCTGCCCTACGTCGGCGTGCTGAAGCCCGAGGTCTACGCCCGCGCCTGATCGGCCGGTGGATCCGTCAAGCGGACGTTCAGCGGACTCTCAGCCTTTCGGACTACGGTAGAGGCCGGTGACGTGGAGGCACCCTCCACGCCCGACCCCTCGTCCGCGTGACCGGGCAGTCGGGAGGTCGGGTGGGGAGCTCCCGGCACGCCGGCTCAAACCTCGGTTCGCCGTACGCGTAAGTGCCGGGCTCGCAAGCTCACATGTGGCACGAACGGTGTACCGTCGAATGACCGCGGCGCGGCAGTTGGCGCGTCTCGGGGTCGGGGCCGGCCCGCACGGCGGCTGCGGCCGCCGCCCGAGGCGGCGACACCATTCAGACGGTCAGGACGTCGATCAGGAGGATGCGGGCGTCTCGGCGCCCGACGACAGCATGGAACGTACGCGTTTCTTCCGCCGACCGGTGGTCTGGATCATCCTGGTCATCCTCGGCGCCGTTGTGCTCAGTCAGCTGTTCACCGCTGGTCCCAGCTACCACCGGGTGGACACTTCCGTTGCGCTCGAACAGCTCAGCAAGGGTGGCATCGAGAAGGTCGTCTTCCAGGACAAGGAGCAGACGCTCCAGCTCGACCTGAAGGACAAGGCCAAGTTCGACGACACCACCACCGACAAGATCTCGGCGCAGTTCCCCTACGAGGTCGGCGGGCAGGTCTGGAACCAGGTCCAGGAGGCGAAGTCGGCCAACCGAATCAGCGGTCCGGTCGACACCAAGGTGTCGTCGGACAGCATCTGGGTGAGCCTGCTGGTCAACCTCCTGCCGATCGCGCTGCTCGTGCTCCTGCTGCTGTTCTTCATGTCGCAGATGCAGGGCGGCGGCTCCCGGGTGCTCAACTTCGGCAAGTCCAAGGCCAAGATGATCACCAAGGACACGCCGAAGACCACCTTCGCCGATGTGGCCGGGGCGGACGAGGCCGTCGAGGAACTGCACGAGATCAAGGACTTCCTGCAGAACCCGGCGAAGTACCAGGCCCTGGGCGCCAAGATCCCGAAGGGCGTGCTGCTCTTCGGCCCGCCCGGTACCGGTAAGACGCTGCTCGCCCGTGCCGTCGCCGGCGAGGCCGGAGTGCCCTTCTACTCCATCTCCGGCTCGGACTTCGTCGAGATGTTCGTCGGTGTCGGCGCCAGCCGGGTCCGCGACCTCTTCGAGCAGGCCAAGTCGAACGCGCCGGCGATCGTCTTCGTCGACGAGATCGACGCGGTCGGCCGGCACCGTGGCGCCGGCATGGGCGGCGGCCACGACGAGCGGGAGCAGACCCTCAACCAGCTCCTGGTCGAGATGGACGGCTTCGACACCAAGGGCGGCGTCATCCTGATCGCCGCCACCAACCGGCCGGACATCCTCGACCCGGCGCTGCTGCGCCCGGGCCGCTTCGACCGGCAGATCCCGGTCGACGCCCCCGACATGGAGGGCCGCAAGGCCATCCTGCGGGTGCACGCCAAGGGCAAGCCGTTCACGCCCGACGTCGACCTCGACTCGGTCGCCCGGCGTACCCCGGGCTTCAGCGGCGCCGACCTGGCCAACGTGATCAACGAGGCCGCGCTGCTCACCGCCCGCAAGGACCAGCGGGCGATCACCAACGACTCCCTGGAGGAGTCGATCGACCGGGTGATCGCCGGTCCGCAGCGCCGGACCCGGGTGATGAGCGACCAGGAGAAGAAGATCACCGCGTACCACGAGGGTGGGCACGCGCTGGTCGCCTGGGCGCTGCCGCACGCCGCGCCGGTGCACAAGGTGACGATCCTGTCCCGGGGTCGGTCGCTGGGCCACACCCTGGTCCTGCCGACCGAGGACAAGTACACCCAGACCCGGGCCGAGATGATCGACACCCTGGCGTACGCGCTGGGTGGCCGGGCCGCCGAGGAGCTCGTCTTCCACGAGCCGACCACCGGCGCCGGCAACGACATCGAGAAGGCCACCGGGCTGGCCCGCGCGATGATCACGCAGTACGGCATGAGCTCCAAGCTCGGTGCGATCAAGTACGGCACCAGCGGCGACGAGCCGTTCCTCGGCCGCAACATGGGCCACGAGCGGGACTACTCCGACGCGGTGGCCGCCGAGATCGACGGCGAGATGCGGGCGCTGATCGAGCTGGCCCACGACGAGGCCTGGGAGATCCTGGTGGAATACCGGGACGTCCTGGACAACATCGTGCTCGAGCTGATGGAGAAGGAGACCCTCTCCACCGCCGACATGGCCCGGATCTGCGCCCGGGTGGCCAAGCGCCCGCCGATGGCCCCGTACCACGGCTTCGGCAAGCGCCAGCCCTCCACCGAGCCGCCCGTGCTCACGCCCGCCGAGAAGGAGGCGCTGAAGGCGCAGGCCCAGGCCGACGGCGCCTCGGTCAGCGGTGCCCCGTCGGCGAACAACTCGGACGGTAACCACTGAGCAGCGACCCGACGGGCCCCGCCCCGAACCCCGGTCTGGCCCGCGCCGCCCGC
>NZ_JBSGJR010000472.1:0-5706 GCF_053605645.1 Micromonospora sp. NPDC003776 | reverse complement strand
GGCGCCGGCCGCCCCCCCGCCGGGGCCCCGCCCGGCACCGGCCGGCGGCCGCCCGCCCGGCGGCGCGGCGACGGCCGGGCTGACCGCTACCGCGGGCGAGGGAGATGAGATGACATCAGGACGGATCCGCGGCGACGGCGACCGGGACCGGAACCGCTACTCCGACGAGGACGACTACGAGGAGATCAGCGCGGCCGAGGCGGCCCGCGAGGCGCTGCGGCAGATCGTCGCGCTGACCGGCCGGGACCCGCTGGGGGTGACCTCGATCCAGCCCACCGACGACGGCTGGCGGATCGGGGTGGAGGTGGTCGAGGACCACCGGATCCCCGCGTCGACCGACCTGCTCGGCCTCTACGAGGTGGAGCTGGACATGACCGGCAGCCTGCTCGGTTACCGGCGGACGCGCCGCTACCAGCGGGGCAAGGGGGACTGACATGACGATTGGCCGGACACCTTCGGTGGTGCAGAACTCCGGTCAGGTGCTGCCGGCCGGGCACGAGCCGGCGAACCTGGGCGACATCCTCGAACGGGTACTCGACCGGGGCATCGTCATCGCCGGTGACATCCGGGTCAGCCTGCTCGACATCGAGCTGCTGACGCTGAAGCTGCGGCTGGTCATCGCCTCCGTGGACACCGCGCGGCAGATCGGCATCGACTGGTGGGAGCACGACCCGTGGCTGAGTTCGCGGGCCCGCCCGCCGGTCGAGCCGGGGCCGCGCGACCCGGAGGAGGTGGAGGCGTCCCGGCGGCCCCGGGTTGCCGGCCGCGCCGCGAGAGAGGAGCGGGATGAGTACGACCGCTGAACCGGCCCGGACGGTGCCGGAGACCGGAAGCGCCGTCTGGCTGCACGGCGTGGTCGCCGGGGACCGGCCGACGCCGGCCGGGACCGCCGGCATCACCGGCGCGCCGGTCCGGTCGGTGGCCGCCGCCGGCCTGGCCGCCGTGGTCAGCGACGTTCCGCTGGCCGAGTACGGCGAGGAGGCGCTGCGCCGCAACCTGGAGGATCTGGCCTGGCTGGAGCGGGCCGCCCGGGCCCACCACGCCGTGGTGGACGCGCTGTCCCGGGCCGGCGCGGTGGTGCCGGCCCGACTCGCCACGGTGCACCGGGACGACGACCGGGTGGCCCGGGTGCTGACCGAGCGGCAGGACGAGCTGGCCGGCACGCTGGCCCGGCTCACCGGTCGCGAGGAGTGGGGCGTGAAGGGGTACGCCGTCCCCGGCGCCACCCCCCGGGCCGAGGAGCCCGCCGCCGGCGGGGGCGCCGGGGCGGCGTACCTGCGGCGACGCAAGGCCCAGCTGACCGCCCGGGAGGAGGGGCAGCGGATCGCCGCCGACGCGGCGGCCGCCGTGCACGCGGCCCTCGCCGGGTACGCGGTCAGCGCCCGCCGGCACACCCCGCAGGACCGGCGGCTCTCCGGGGCGGCCACCGCGATGGTGCTCAACGGGGCGTACCTGGTCGACCGGGAGCGGCTGGACGGCTTCGCCGCGCTGGTCCGCGAGCTGGCCGACCGGCACCCGGAGGTCCGGCTGGAGCCGACCGGCCCGTGGCCGCCGTACTCGTTCGTGGCGGAGCCCTCGGCGGAGCCGGCATGGGCGTGACGACGCTGGCACCGAGCAGCGCCGACGACCCGATGGCCTACCGGCCGGTGGCCCTGGTCGACCTGCTCGACCGGGTGCTCGCCACCGGCGTGGTGATCACCGGGGACATCACCCTGGCCATCGCCGACGTCGACCTGGTCCGCATCTCGTTGCGGGCCCTGATCGCGTCGGTGGGCGCGCTCGCCCCGCCGGAGGTGGCGCCGCTCGCCCCGCCGCGGGAGGTGGCACCGTGACCGACCGGGACGAGGCGGCCGAGCTGGCCGCGGCGCTCGGGGAGCCGCAGTGGCAGGCACCCCGGGTGCGGCCGCTGGACCGCCGGCTCGCCGTGGACCAGGACTCCGTCGAGCGGGGACTGGCCAGCCTGGTGTTGACCGTCGTCGAGCTGCTGCGGCAGCTCATGGAGCGGCAGGCGCTGCGCCGGGTCGACCTCGGTGACCTCAGCGACGAGCAGGTCGAACGGATCGGCAGCACGCTGATGGCGCTGGAGGAGCAGATGACCCAGCTCCGCGAGTACTTCGGCCTCGCCCCCGAGGACCTCAACCTCGACCTCGGCCCGCTGGGCCCGCTCCTGCCCACCGACTGACCGACCCGGGTCAGCGGTGGGTCGCGGCGTACGCGGCCAGGTGGGCCAGCTGGGCGGGGTCCAGGGAGGGGCGGACCCGGGTGCGGGCGGTGGCCACGTGGGCGGCGGTGACCGTGGTGGCGGTCAGCGACTCGCGCATCGCGGCGAGCGCCGCCTCGCGGACCAGCGCCGCGCAGTCCGCCGCGGAGAAGCCGTCCAGCTCCTCGCCCAGCGCGGCCAGGTCCACGTCCGCGGCGAGCGGGACGTCGCGGGCCGCGGCCCGGAGGATCTCCCCGCGGGCCGGGCCGTCGGGCGGCGGCACGTACACCAACCGCTCCAGCCGCCCGGGGCGGAGCAGGGCCGGGTCGACCAGATCGGGCCGGTTGGTCGCGGCGACCACCACCACGTTGCGCAGCGCCTCCACCCCGTCCAGCTCGGTCAGCAGCGCGGCGACCACCCGGTCCGTCGTACCCCCGTCGGTGGCCTGGCCCCGGACCGGGGCGAGCGCGTCCACCTCGTCCAGGAAGACCAGCGTGGGCGCGGCCTCCCGGGCCCGGCGGAACAGCTCGCGTACCGCCCGCTCGCTCTCCCCGACCCACTTGGAGAGCAGCTCCGCGCCCTTCACCGACAGCACGTTCGCCCGGCCCGAGCCGGCCAGGGCGGTGACCAGGTACGTCTTTCCGCAGCCGGGCGGCCCGTAGAGCAGCACCCCGCGCGGCGGGGTCACGCCCAACCGGGCGAAGGTGTCCGGGTAGGTCAGCGGCCAGAGCACCGACTCGGTCAACGTCTCCTTGACCTCGTGCAGGCCGCCGACGTCGTCCAGGGTGACCGAGGCCAGTTCGAGGGTGGACGCCGCCATCGTGGTCGGCCGGACCACCTCCAGCGCGGCGGTGAAGTCGGCCATCGCCACCGTCGGCGTCTCGGCCGCCTTCTGCCGCAGCGCCGCCCGCACCCCGGCCTCCCGCACGAGCGCGGCCAGGTCGGCGGCGACGAAGCCCGGCGTACGGCTGGCCACCTCGTCCAGCCGGACGTCCTCGGCGAGTGGCACCTGCCGGGTGAGCACGGTCAACTGCTCCCGGCGGAGCGCGTGGTCGGGCAGCGGGACGCTGATCCGGAGCGAGAGCAGGTCCGGGGCGCGCAGCGCGGGGTCCACCGCCTCGGGCCGGCCGGTGGTGCAGACCACGGCCGCGCCGGCCCGGACCGTCTCGGCGACGACCTGCCGGAACACCGTGGCCAGCGGACCGGGGTCGTCGGCCGGGGCCAGCGCCTCGACGTCGGTCACCAGCAGCACGGCGGCCCCGTCGGCGCGTACCGCCTCGGCGGCCGCGCGCAGCCGGCGGGCGGCCGCGTCGTTGCTCAGCGCGGCCAACTCGGGGGCCCAGACCGGGCACACCCGGGCGCGTACCCGGGCCGCCACCGCCCGGACCAGCGCCGACTTGCCGGAGCCGGCCGGACCGGTGAGCAGCACGCCCAGCGCCACCGTGGTGCCGAGCCGGCTGAGCACCTCCCGGTGGTGGAAGCCGAGGTCGAGCAGCTCGGTGAGCTCCTCGGCCTGGGCCCGCAGCCCGGGCAGTTCGTCCACGTCCGGCGCGTCCTCGGGGCCGACCAGCCTGAGGTCCGCCGGCCCCGTGCCGCTGGCCGGGGTGGCTGCCCCGCCGGCCGGTCCGGTCGGCCGGGCCGGCGAGGGCGGCGCCGGGGCGGAGGACAGGTCCCCGGTCAGCCGGCCCGTCGCGTCCTGACCGACCGGACCCGAGCCGCGGGTCGCCGCACCGTGCTCCCAGCCGACCACGGTGTCCATGGTGACCAGTGCACCCGCCGCCGGCTCGGCCGCGACCACGGTGAGCAGGGTGCTGGTCCAGGCGTACCCGACGGAGTTGGCGAGGCTGCGCCGGGCGGCCTCGACCAGGCCGCGGACCGCGGCGTCGGGAAGCACGTCCTGGGGCAGCAGCGAGACGTCGTCCCCGGCGGTGACCACCTTGCCGAGCAGGGCGAGGCGGAGCATCTCCGGGGAGACGGCGGCGACCACCGCCACCGGCCCGGCCAGGGTCACCCGGCGGGCCGGGACGACCGGCAGCGGGCTCACCGTCACCTGCCCGCCGTCCCGAATGCCGAGGTTGCCGAGCAGCAGGTCGTCGGCGTACAGCAGGGCGGTGCTGGCGGTCGGCTCGGCCGGGGCCACCACGCCGGCGGTCACCCGGCGGCCGGCCAGCCGCACCGGGTCGCCGGGGCGCAGCGCCAGCGCGGTCAGCACCTCCGGGTGCAGGCGGACGACGCCGCGCCGGGCGTCCAGCGCCGCCGGCCGCAGGCTCGCGGTGAGGGTCAGGTCGGGTTCCGCCACCCGCCCGACAGTAGCCGCCGGGACCACGCCGTGCCCGCGGCGCGGCCCGCCGGTTCAGCGCGGGTCGGTGTCCTCCAGCAGCGACGGGTCGCGCCGGATCAGCTCGGCCAGCCGGGCCGCCGGGTCGACGGTCATCCCGTCCTGCCCGGGGGCGGGCACCGTCTTCACCGACATCGGCCAGGCCGGCGGGGGCGCCGGGGCGGGCGCCGGGCCGACCGTCACCTCCGGGCCCGACCAGGAGACCCGCAGCGGGTACGCGTGCCCGCCCTGCTCCACCCGCAGGGTCACCGCCAGCCCGGGGTGCTCGGCCACCACCCGGCGGACCGCCTCGGCGATCTCCTCGACCGGGTCCCGCGGCTCCGGCCGGCTCCCCCCGCGCAACCGGTACGCCCCGTGCCCGTCCCGCCCGTCCCGCCCGGCCGGCTCGCCGTCCTCCGCGCGATCCGGCTCCTCCCCGGGCGCGGTCGCCCGGCGGCGCAACGCCTCCTCGCGGCGCGCCAGCCGGGCCAGTGTCTGGTCCAGATCCCCTCTCATCACCTGCACCCCTTCCACGGAACGGATACCCCGCAGGCGGCCGGTTCAGGCCCCCCGGTCCCGGGTCGCCCGGTCCAGCGCCCGATCCAGGACGACCAGCAGCGCGTCCCGTACGGAGAGCCGGTCCCGGGCGTCGAACTGCACCAGCGGCACGTGCTCGCCGATCGCCAGCGCCCACCGGATCGCGGGCAGGTCGAGCGCCAGCCGGCCGTCGAAGGCGTTCACCGCGACCGCGAACGGCAGCCCGGCCCGCTCGAAGAAGTCGATCGCCGGATAGCAGTCGTCGAGCCGGGAGCTGTCCACCACCACGAGCGCGCCGAGCGCACCCCGCGCCAGGTCGTCCCACATGAAGCCGAAGCGGGCCTGGCCGGGGGTGCCGAAGAGGTAGAGCTTGAGGCTGCGGTCGATGGTCACGCAGCCGAAGTCCATGGCCACCGTGGTGGTGGTCTTCGCCGAGTCCGTGCCCGGGTCGTCCACGCCGATGCCGGCGCTGGTCATCTCCGCCTCGGTGGTGAGCGGGGCGATCTCCGAGATCGAGCCCACCGTGGTGGTCTTGCCGACGCCGAAACCGCCGGCGATGAGGATCTTCACCGGGATCGGCGGGCTGGTGGGCGGCCGGCGGGTGACGGCCGGCGCGGCGGCCACCGGCGGCCGGTACGGCGGCGGGGGCGGC
>NZ_JBSGJR010000471.1:0-5714 GCF_053605645.1 Micromonospora sp. NPDC003776 | reverse complement strand
GCGCCGCGGCGCGCGCCGCCGGGTCGGTCGCCGCCCACTCCGTCGCCACGCCCCGGGCGGCCTCGACCGCCTTCCCCACCTCGTCCGCCGTCGCCACCGGCACGGTGGTCACCGGGGAACCGTCGGCCGGATCGTGTACGACCAGTTCGCCTCCCTCGCCACCCGCGCCCCACACTCCACCTATGAGCTGCGCAACCGTGTACATGGGTCGGGGAGTGCCCCGACCCGGCCGAGGCAAACGCGTTTCGTCCGGTAACCGGCCGGGTAGGCGGCTCGGATGATGTCGACCGCCGACGCCGTCGTCGTCGGGGCCGGTCACAACGGTCTCGTCGCCGCGAACCTGCTGGCCGACGCCGGCTGGGACGTCCTGGTGCTGGAGGCGACCCAGACCCCCGGCGGGGCGGTGCGCTCGGCCGAGGTGACCGCGCCCGGGTACCTGAGCGACCTCTACAGCTCCTTCTATCCCCTGGGGTACGCCTCGCCGGTGCTGCGTCGGCTCGACCTCGACCGGTACGGGCTGCGTTGGACCCACGCCCCGGACGTGCTGGCCCACCTGCTCCCGGACGGCCGGGCGGCCGTGGTCAACCGGGACCTCGCCGCCACCGCCGCCTCGCTGGAGGGGTTCGCCCCCGGCGACGGGGACCGCTGGCGGCGGGCGTACGCCGACTGGTGCGAGGTGGCCGAGCCGATGCTGGAGACCATCACCACGCCCTTCCCGCCGGTCCGGGGCGGGCTGGGGCTGCTGCGCCGGCTCCGGGTGTCCGGGGCGCTGCGGCTGGCCCGCCGGCTCGTGGTGCCGGTCCGCAAGCTCGGCGCGGAACTCTTCCAGGGGGAGGGCGGACCCGCGCTGCTCGCCGGCTGCGCGCTGCACACCGACCTGTCTCCCGAGGAGGCCGGCTCCGGAGTGTACGGCTGGCTGCTCGCCATGCTGGGCCAGCAGGTCGGCTGGCCGGTGCCGGTCGGCGGCGCGCAGAAGATCACCGATGCGCTGGTGGCCCGGCTGGTCGAGCGGGGTGGCCGGATCGACTACGGCGCCCGGGTCGACCGGGTGCTCACCGCCCGGGGCCGGGCGATGGGGGTCCGCACCGTGGGCGGCGCCGCCTGGCGGGCCCGCCGGGCGGTCGTCGCCGACGTGCCCGCCCCCGCGCTCTACCTGGACCTGGTGGGCGCGGCGGCGCTGCCACCCCGGCTGGTCGAGGACCTGGCGCACTTCCGGTGGGACGGCTCGACGCTGAAGGTGGACTGGGCGCTGTCGGCGCCGGTGCCGTGGCGGAACGGGGCGGTGGCCGGCGCGGGCACCGTGCACCTCGGCGCGGACCTGAACGGGCTGACCACGTACTCGGCGGCGCTGGCCCGGGGCGAGGTGCCGCGGGACCCGTTCCTGCTGGTTGGGCAGATGTCGGTGGCCGACCCGAGCCACTCGCCGCCGGGCACCGAGTCGCTCTGGTCCTACACCCACCTGCCCTTCCGCCGACACTGGCGGGCCGAGGAGGTCACCGCCCACGTGGCGCGGATGGAGGAGGTGCTGGAGGAGGCCGCTCCGGGCTTCCGTTCGCTGATCGTCGGGCGGCACGTGGCCGGGCCGGCCGACCTGGAGGCCGGCGACCCGAGCCTGGTGGGCGGGGCGCTCGGCGGCGGCACGGCGGCCGCGTACCAGCAGCTCTTCCTGCGGCCGATCCCCGGCCTCGGGCGGGCGGACACCCCGGTGGACCGGCTCTTCCTGGCCAGCTCGTCGGCGCATCCCGGCGGCGGGGTGCACGGCGCGCCCGGCGCCAACGCCGCCCGGGCCGCCCTGGCCCGCGACCGCGCCCTCACCGGGGATCTGTACGCGGGCGTCATCGACGTGGCGCACCGGGCGGTCTACCGCTGAGCCCGGGTGGCCCCACCTCGCGGAGCGGCGTCGGCGTCGTGCCGATCCGGTCGGCGGACCCCAGCCGAGACCTCGTGCGCGCCTTTGCTCTGCTTCAACCCGCGCAACAGTTACAGATGGTGATGGCCGGTGACCGGCCGACGCGCCGTGCGTGGGCGGGAATCGCCAGGTCGGTGCGGTGTTGCGTCCGCTGAAGCAGAGCAAAGGCGGCGGGCGATGACAACGGCCCGCCCGGGTTCGTCACTGTCGGTGAAGAACCGGGCGGGCCGTTTAAAGCGGGTCGGGGTCAGCGGTCCAGATTGCGGTGCTTGGCCCGCAGCTTGAACGGCATCAGCGCGCTTTCGATCTTGGTGGCGGTGGTCATCTTCGACAGCCCCTCGCGCCGCTCCTCGAACCGGATCGGCACCTCCAGGATGGTGTGGCCCCGCTTCGTGGCCAGGTAGTGCATCTCCACCTGGAAGCTGTAGCCGTTGGACTGCACCCGGTCGAGGCCGATGTCGCGCAGCGCGTCCGCCCGCCAGATCTTGAAGCCGGCGGTCAGGTCGCGGATCCGCACCTGGAGCAGCGTGTGCACGTAGAGGTTGGCCCAGCCGCTCAGCGCGCGCCGGTACAGCGGCCAGTTCGCGTCGAGCTCGCCGCCGGGCACGTACCGGGAGCCGATGACCACGCCGGCCTGGGTGGAGAGCAGCGCGCCGAGCATGCCGGGCAGCGCCTCCGGCGGGTGCGACAGGTCGGCGTCCATCTGCGCGACGAAGTCCGCGCCGTCGGCGAGCGCCCGGCCGATCCCGTCCACGTACGCCCGGCCCAGGCCCTCCTTGCCGGGACGGTGCACCACCGTCACCCGCTCCGGGTGCTCGATGGCCAGCTTGTCGGCCACCTCGCCGGTCCCGTCCGGGGAGTTGTCGTCCGCCACGAGCACCTTCAGGCCCGGCAGCGGCAGGGCGAGAAGCCGCTCGACCAGCACCGGGAGGTTGCCCGCCTCGTTGTAGGTGGGAACGACGACGGTCAGGCGTGCGTCGCGCCACGGGGCGGGCAACTGCACGGGTTCGATCATCACGGACTTCCTCGGTCGGCCGACAGGTTCACCTGAGAGGGTAGCCAGTCCCCTCATCGGCGTCGGCACGGACGCCCCTACGGAGCGTCGTGGAGCGTCAGCGGTCCGCTTTCTGCCGGGTGGCGATGTCCGAGAGCCGGTTCAACGTCTCCTTGTTACGCAGGTGCAGCACCAGGTCGTTGAGCTTGGTCCGGAGCCAGCGCAGCGGCCCCGCCGCGAAGTCCTCCTCGATGGTGACCCGGGTCCGGTCCTCCGGCAGCGGCTCCAGCGTGAAGGCGACCGTCGCCTCGCCCGCCGGCCACAACCCCGCCCGGAGCACCAGCCGGTGCGGGGCCTCGCAGGCCAGCACGGTGGAGGCGTCCTGCAACGAGAACGGCCAGGGCCCGGCCCGGTGGTGCAGCTGGGTGCCCACCCGCGGCCAGGCCTCGTCCACGTCCCGGACGTGCGCCGTGCCCACCACCCAGTCGCTGTACGTCCACCCGTCGGCGAGCACGTCGAAGACCTGCTGCGGGGGCGCGTCGATCACTTTCTCCACAATCGCCACCGGTATCCCGTACCCCCGGCGGGTCCGCCCTTAACGAGCCGGCCGGGTTAGCTTCTCGGGAGCGGCGGGTATCGCCGGACCGGACCGGCGCGGCGCGGCACCGACCGGCCCGGTGAGCACCGGCGGAGGCGGCTCCGCCGAAGTTGATGTTTACTCCCCGGGGGGTCGGGAACCCGCCGCCCGTGCGACGGGACCACGAGCGGGATCAGTGCAGGTCAGCCCGGGTTGACCCGGGTGCTGACCGGCTCGCGTCCGGCCTGTACGACGCGGTCCTGCTGGATCGGGACGGCACGCTCATCGAGGACGTGCCCTACAACGGCGACCCGGAGAAGGTCCGCCCGATGCCCGGCGCGCGGGAGGCCGTAAACCGGCTGCGCGCGGCGGGCCTGCGCCTGGCGGTGGTGAGCAACCAGTCCGGCCTGGCCCGGGGCTGCTTCACCACCGAGGACCTGCGCCGGGTCAACGCCCGGGTGGAGGAGCTGCTCGGGCCGTTCGACAGCTGGCAGATCTGCCCGCACGGGGCGCCCGACGGGTGCGCCTGCCGCAAGCCGGCCCCGGGCCTGGTGCACGCGGCCGCCCGGGCCCTCGGCACCACCCCGGCCCGGTGCGTGATGGTCGGGGACATCGGCGCGGACATGAGCGCCGCCGCGGCGGCGGGCGCCGCCGGCATCCTGGTGCCCACCCCGGCCATCGGGCGCCGTCGGCGGGCGCTGGACCGGGGCTCGGCGCGCGGCTACCCGGTCAGCCAGGTGCCGACCCGGCGTGCCACGGAGGTGTTGCGCAACCAGCCGTACGACCTGCCGGTGCCACCGCCGCTGGCGATGGCCGAGGCCCTCGCGACCCTCCGCGACGCGGGCGCCCCCCAGGGGTTGCTGGTCTCCTGAGGCCGCCCGCCACCAACAACGGCGAAACATCCTCGCGATCCTGCGGTCCGTGATTGAGTACCTACGGAGCGGGAACACCGCTCGCTGCGACGGCCCACGACGCCGTGTGGCGAGCCCGTCGACCGTTCCTGGCGTTCCGTCACGTAACCCATTTCCGGCCCGGTGCGTGGCCCGACCACGCGCACGACCGGTCTTCCCAATCCGGGCGGGGGACACCTTCCTGAGGGAGGCGCGGATGTTCGGACAGACCACCACACCCACACCACCACCCACCGAGCGGGGCCTGGAGGACCTCGACGCGGCGGCCCTGGCGTACGCGGCACGGATCGAGGGGCTGCCACCCGAGCGGCGGCAGGAGGCGCGGGACGATCTCGTCCGGTTCGCGCTGCCCTTCGCCGGCCGGCTGGCCCGCCGCTACCGGGGCCGTGGGGAACCGCTGGAGGACCTGGAGCAGGTGGCCCGCCTCGGCCTGGTCAACGCCGTCGACCGGTACGACCCGGAACGGGGCTCCTTCACCGCGTACGCGGCGATCACCATCGTCGGTGAGATCAAACGGCATTTCCGGGACCGCACCTGGGGCGTGCACGTGCCCCGCCGGTTGCGGGACCTGATCCTGGAGGTCGGGCAGGCGACCGCGGCGCTGACCAGCGAGCTGTCGCGGGCGCCGAGCGTGGCCGAGCTGGCCGAGCGGCTGGAGACGCCGGAGGAGGAGATCCTCGCCGCCCTGGAGTCGGCCGCCGGCTACAGCCCGGCCTCGCTGAACGCGCCGGTCGGTGGGGAGAGCTCCGCCGAGTTCGGCGATCTGGTGGGCGAGTCGGACAACGCGCTGGAATCGGTCGACGACCGGGTGACCGTCGCCGGCCTGCTGCACCGCCTGCCCTGGCGGGAGCGGCGCATCCTGGCCATGCGCTTCTACGGCAACCAGACCCAGGCTGAGATCGCGGCCCGGTTCGGCATCTCCCAGATGCACGTCTCCCGGCTGCTCTCCCGCGCGCTGACCTGGCTGCGGCAGGCGATGCTCGCCGACGCCCCGCCGCCGTGGCAGAACGGCGCGGCCGAGTCCGAGCCGGCGAAGTCGAGGATCTCGGTCAAGCAGAACGGCGACCGGGTGGTCGTCGAGGTCGGCGGCGAGGTCGACCGGGACGGCGCGGACCAGCTCCGCAAGGCGATGCTGAAGGCGGTGACCGGACAGCCCCGCGAGGTGGTGGTCGACCTGGTCGGCGCGGGCGGCTTCGATGCGGGCGGGATCGCCGCGCTGATGGCCGGCCGGGAGGCGGCGGCCCGGACCGGGGTACCGCTGCGGTTGACCCGGGTGCAGCCCGCGGTGCGCCGCTCACTCGCCGCCGCCGGCCTGCCGGCGGC
>NZ_JBSGJR010000470.1:0-5715 GCF_053605645.1 Micromonospora sp. NPDC003776 | reverse complement strand
CCGGTCAACAGCCGGGCCAGGCGGATCAGGGCCGGGCCGCGGCTGCCGACGTACTCCTCGAAGGTCACACCCTCAGGACGCCC
This sequence comes from Micromonospora sp. NPDC003776, assembly GCF_053605645.1. Lineage (NCBI taxonomy): Bacteria > Bacillati > Actinomycetota > Actinomycetes > Micromonosporales > Micromonosporaceae > Micromonospora > Micromonospora sp. NPDC003776. The sequence goes on along the minus strand of NZ_JBSGJR010000470.1, from coordinate 5,632 downwards.
TCACCGGCGTGCATCGACCCGCCCCGGCCCCGGTTGAGCCCGGTGACCCGGCCGCAGAGCTCGGCGAGCATCCGGGCCGGATCGGCGCCCTTGGCGAGCACGTGGCCGTGCCCGCGGTGGGTGCCGGTCACCAGGTCGTCGGCGCGCAGCGCGGCGCAGACGCCGGCGGCGATCCCCTCCTGCCCGAGGTACGGGTGGATGCCGCCGACGATCTCCCCGGCGCGGACCAGGTCGATGGCCCGCTCCTCGAAGCGGCGGATCAGCCGTACCGTGCGGTAGAGCCGGACCGGGTCGATGTCGGTCACGCCCGGCGACCCTCCTTGATCGCGGCGAGGATGTCGTCCCAGAGCCGGGCGCGGGCGGCGAGCGCGTCGTTGACGGTGTCGGCGCACTCCTGCCACCTGGCGTCGTCGTCGCCGCAGAGGTCGGCGAGCATCTGCATGGCCATCGGGGTGTGCTGCTCCCCGTCGACCTCGATGTGCCGCTCCAGGTAGTCGACGAACGTGTTCAGCCGCCGGCTGCGCTCGTTGACGGCGACGACCTGGGTGAACATCTCCGGGATGAGGTCCTCCCGGCCGAACGCGAAGGCCGCGGCCTGGCAGTGCACCGGGGTGGCCTCGATGATCCGCCAGGTGGTGCCGGCGAAGGCGGCCGACGGGGCCGGCACGCCGGCCTCGGTCAGGGCCTCGGTCACCGGCCGGCCGGCGCGCAGCAGGTCGACCAGGCGGTCCACGGCGCCGGTGTCCGCGCCCGCCTCGCGCATGCCCCGCACGTAGAGCTCGAAGTGGCTGATGTAGCCGTCGCCCAGCTCGTCGCTCTCCTCCACCATGACGATGTCGTTGATCAGGCGGCGGCTGCCGGTCGGCCCGGTCGGGATCCACGGCACGGTGACGCAGGTGAGCTGGCGCTGCAGCGACGTCAGCAGCGACATGAAGTCCCACACCGCGAAGACGTGGTGCTCCATGAAGGTGACCAGCGCGTCGTGGGTGTCCAGGTTGGCGTAGAGGGGGTGCTTGACGACCGCGTCCCGGCGTTCGGTGACCGCCCGCTCCAGCCGTTCGATGCCCGGGTGCGTCCTACCCCAGTCGTACCGTGACATGGTCAGCCTCCCTGTCGGGCGCGGTCGCGCCAGATGACCGGACAGAACTCGGGGTCGGCGTAGTCCGGCCGGCCGTCGTGGGTGCGGCGGACCAGCACGTCGTGGTTGTACGCGGCGATCGTGCCGTCGGAGAGCGGATACTCCCGCCAGACGTTGCCGCCGTCCTGCAGGTGCAGGGAGATCGCCCGGCGCGGCCGGTCGCTGACGTTCGCGCCGCTGCCGTGGTAGGTGCGGCAGTGGTGGAAGCTCATGTGTCCCTTGGGGATCACCATGGGGATCTTGCGGATCTGGGCGCCGTTGTGCGCGGCGTTCTCCGCGAGCATGGCGTCGAGCTGGTCGCGGTCGCGGTCGGCGAAGTGCCGCACCACGGTGTCGTCGGCCCCGATCTCCTGCCAGCGGTGCGAGCCGTCGACCATGGTGATGGTGCCCATCTCCTCCCCGCAGTCGTGGAAGGGGATGAACGCGGTGAGCATCTGCTCCGAGCTCGACGACGCCCAGTAGTGCTTGTCGAAGTGCCAGGGCACGATGTTGGACGGCTCGCCGGAGATCGGCGGTTTCCAGATCAGCGTGGACTGGAAGACCCGGATCTCGTCGGCCCGGGCGAGCCGGGCGGCGACCGCCCCGATCAGCGGCTTGCGCAGGATCCGGCCGATGACCTCGTGCTCGTAGTGCACGTAGTCGTTGTGCCGCTGCACGTCGCCCCTGGCCGGCTCCCAGTAGGCCAGGCGCGGGGGGCGGACCGGCAGCCGGCGGTCGCGTTCCCCGGCGTAGTAGCGGTCGGTCGCCGCGACCAGCTCGTCCACCTCGTCGTCGGTGAGCAGCTGCTTGGACAGGTACCAGCCCTGCTCGGCGTAGTGGCGCACGTCCTCGTCGGAGGGGAGCAGCGCCTCCTCCTCGGCGGTCAGTGCCGGATGTGTCGTGGTCATGCCCCCACCCCTCCGGCCGCGACGGCGGGGGTCGCCCCCGCCGCGGCCAGTTCGCGTTCCTTGGCCTCGTAGAGCGCCTTGATGTTGCCGCTGCCGAAGGTGCGCGCCCCGCGCCGCTCGATGAGTTCGAGGAAGAGGGTGCGGCGCACGTGCATCGACTCGGTGAAGATCTGCAGCAGCTGCCCGCCGTGGTCGGAGTCGACCAGGATGCTCAGGTCCCGCAGCCGCTCCAGCGACGCGTCGACCTTGCCGACCCGCGCCTCCAGGTCGTCGTAGTAGGTCGCCGGGGTGCCGGCGAACCGGACGCCCCGGCCGGCGAGGGCGCCGACGGCGGTGACGATGTCGTCGGTGCGCAGGCCGAGGTGCTGCACCCCGGCGCCGGCGTGCCAGCGCAGGAAATCCTCGATCTGCCCGGGCCGGGCGCTGGTGTCCGGCTCCAACAGGACGAGGGTGACCCGCTCGGACGGGCTCTGCACCACCTTGGAGTTCATCGCCTGCCCGGCCACCTCGACGTGTTCCTCGAAGATCTGGGCGAAGCCGAAGACCTTCTCGTAGAACCGGACCGTGTCGTCGAGCTGGCCGGGCGGCACGCAGACCGCCAGGTGGTCGATCTCGGCGAGCAACTCGTCGCCGTCGGCGGCGGGCAGCGGTTCGATCGCCCCGGGCAGGAACCGGGTGCGGTCGCCGCGCCGCTGCACGAGCCGGTGCAGCACGTCGCCGAAGCCGCCGACCTCGGCGACCACCACCTCGGCGTCCGCGTCACGGTGGGTCCGCGGCGGGGTCACCGCGGTCGCCCCCCGGGCCACCAGCTCCGCGTACGCCCCGGCGGCGTCCTCGACCTCGAGGGCGAGCACCGCGATGCCGTCACCGTGCCGTTGCACGTACGCCGACGCCGGGTGTTCGGCGGTCAGCCCGGAGGTGAGCAGCATCCGGATGTCGGCCTGGGCCAGCAGCAGCGAGCGCTGGCCGGCCAGCCCGGTCTCCGGGCCGCCCTGGCCGCACAGCCGGAAGCCGACCGCGGTGCCGAAGTAGAAGGCGGCCTGCCGGGCGTCCCCCACGTACAGTTCGACGTGATCTATGCCATTGATATGCATCTTTCCCTTCCCCATTTCCCCCCGTGCCTGGCGTGCGGGCGCACCGCGCCCGGCATGGACCGTCGGATCACCTCCCCGATCCGCCGTCCGGCGGCGCCACCCCGGTCGCGGCGGTCCGCCGCAGCAGCAGGCTGACGTTCTGCCCCCCGAAGCCGAACGAGTTGGTCAGCGCGTGCCCGGCCCGGGTGGCCCGAGGCGCGGACCGGATGTGGTCCGCCTCGCACTCCGGGTCCGGATCGTCCAGGTGGTACGTCGGCGGCAGCAGCCCCCGGCCGAGCGCCAGCGCGGTGGCCGCCGCCTCCAGCACCCCGGAGGCGCCGAGCAGGTGCCCGGTGAGCCCCTTGGTGGAGCTGACCGGCACCCCGCCGGCCCCGAACACCTCCGCGAGGGCGGTGGTCTCGGCGATGTCGCCGAGCTTGGTGCCGGTGCCGTGCGCGTTGACGTAGCCGACCTGCGCCGGCTCCACGCCCCCGCTGGCCAGGGCGCGGCGCATGCACTCGGCCGCCCCGGCCCCGTCCGGTCGCGGCGCCGTCGGGTGGTACGCGTCGGTGTTCACCCCGTACCCGGCGACCTCGGCGTAGCCGGTGACGCCCCGGGCGGCGGCGTGCTCGGCGCGTTCCAGGACCAGCAGCGCCGCGCCCTCGGCGAGCACGAAACCGTTGCGCCGCTTGTCGAACGGGCGGCTGGCCTCGGCCGGGTCGTCCCAGCCCCGGGCCAGGGCGCGGGCGTTGCCGAAGGTGTCGGCAAAGGTCGGGAAGAGCGGCGCCTCGCTCGCCCCGCAGAGCACCACGTCGGCCTCGCCGGCCCGGATGAGACGGACCGCGTCGGCGACCGCCTGGGCGCCGGAGGCGCAGGCCGTACCGACCGAGGAACTGTAGCCGCGGATGCCGTGGGCGATGGCGATCCGGGCGGACGGCATGTTCGGCAGGATCCCGGTGAGCAGGTACGGGCTCACCGCCGCGCGGCCCCGGGCGGCCCGGGCGAGCACCTGGCTCTCCAGGGTGGACATCCCGCCGACCCCGCCGACGATCACCCCGATCCGGGCGGGGTCGACGTCCCGCCCGACCTCGATGCCGGCGTCGGCGAGCGCCTCGGCGGCGGTGAGCAGGGCGAGCAGCACGATCCGGTCGAGAACCCTGGTCTCCGGACCGGAGGCCACGCTACGCGGGTCGATCTCCGGCAGCACCCCGGCCACCTCCAGGCTGTCCCGGGCCGGGTGCCCCTCCGATGGGCGGCGCAACCCGGACCGGCCGGTGGTCAACGCCGCGAAGGTCTCCTCCACTCCCCGCCCGGCCGGGGTGAACAGCCCCATGCCGGTGATGACGGCGGTCATGACGGGCTCTCGGTGAGGTAGCGCTCGCGCAGCGCCACCTTGCGGACCTTGCCGGTCACGGTGACCGGGATGTCGTCGGCCCGGACCGGCACCACCCGGCGCAGGGTGGCACCGACGTCGGGCCCGAGGGCGGCCCGGATCCGCTCGGTGCGGTCGACCGACGGGTCGGCCCCGGCGGCCAGTTCGAGCAGCACGTCGGTGGTGACCGCGCCGCCGTCCTTGACCATGACCACCGTGCAGTCGGTGACGTCCGGGCAGGCGGCGAGGATCCGCTCCTCGGAGAGGGCGGTGAAGAACCGCTTCCCGTCGCCGACCTCGACCGAGTCGACGGCCCGGTCCAGGTGGTAGTAGCGCCCCTCCTCGTCGGCGTGGACGAGGTCGCCGGTGAGGTACCAGCCGCGCAGCCGGGACCGGTAGGTGGTGACCGAGTCGTTCCAGTAGCCGCGGAACAGCGACGGCGAGTCGATGCCGAGCCAGCCGACCTGGCCGGGCGGCAGCTCCTCGCCCTGCTCGTCGAGGACGGTGACCCGGGTGAACCGGTACGGGCGGCCGACGCAGCGGCCGTACCGGTCGGTGTCGGTGGTGTGGGTGATGTGGAACATCGAGTGCCCCATCTCGCTGGAGCCGAGCCCGTCGATGAAGACCGAGCCGGGCACCCGCCGGATCCCCTCGCGGGTCATCACGTCCCGCGACCCGACCGCGACGAGCCGGCGCACGTGCGGCTCGTGCGAGCAGTCCCCGGTGTTGAACCACAGCCGCACCGAGTCCAGGTCGTACGCGGACAGGTCGAAGCGGGCCAGCTCCGCCCAGGTGACGGAGAAGCCGAAGACGCCGTCGGGCCGCCACCGCTGGATCGCGTCGAGCACCCGCTCGCCGCCCTGCTCGGAGAGGAGGAACATCTCCGCCCGGTTGCCCAGTGCCTGGTTGACCATGAGCACGGTCGCGGTGTGCGGGGCGGGCAGCGCGTTGAGGATCCGGGTGGTGCCCTGGGCCTGCGGCATGGACAGCAGGTGCCGGGTGGCGGCGAAGAGGCTGGCGTGCGAGTGCAGCACCGCCTTGGGCACTCCGGTGGTGCCGGAGGTGTGCGTGATGACGATCGGGTCGTCCGGGTGGTGCCGGTAGTGGTCCGGGGCGGCGGCGGGGTCGCCGGCCCCGGCCTCGGCGGGCTCGCCGAGGCCGG
>NZ_JBSGJR010000469.1:0-5718 GCF_053605645.1 Micromonospora sp. NPDC003776 | reverse complement strand
TTGACGTTGATCGGTCAGGTGTTGACGCTCTTTCGGTCAGCGGCGGCCGGTCTCGGCCGACTGCCTGTTGGAGCGCCGCGGAACGGCCTTCGAGCCCGGCTGAGGGTCCGCGTCGTCTCGCCGGTGCTGCTGGGGGCGCGACGCTGGTCGCTGCTCGGTGGACCCCTCCACGCTGTCGGGGGCCGCGACCGGCGGGGTGGTGCGGCTCGCCGCCGTGTCTACCAGGTCCGGCAGGTCTCGCCCGCCCACCAGCGGTAGCTCTCGCGTGACTGACGCGACCGAAGCCGGCTCGCCCGCCGGTTCGGCGACTCGGACCGCGCGCGCCCGGCCCGTGGCGGTTCGCTTCATCGGCGCCGGGCTGCGGGGCGCTGCCGATGCCGCGGCGCCCGCCTGCTCCTCGACAGAGCCCGGCGCGTCCGAGCTCGCCGATGCCTCTCCCCGACTGGCGGCCGCCCGGCCTACCGCGTTGCGCGGTGCCCGGCGTGGTGCGGTTGCCGGCAGAAGCGGGGCGAGTTCCGCGTGCAGCGCCGCCCAGTCAGAGGCACGGGACGGATCGGGCTGATCGATGGTCGACGGGAGGCGATCGCGTTCGGACTGCTCCATCTGCAGGTCGGTACGGTCGGCCGGCACCGCCTCGGGCCGCTCCGACGCCGGCCGCTCGGTACTGTCTGCTGCCTTCTCGGTGGCGTTCACGTGCTGAACGTCGTTCCCGGCCGACCCTGGCCCGGTTGAGCCGCCCGAGGCCGCGTGCACTGACGGGGAGACGGGGACCGTATCGAGCGCGGGGGCTGCGTCCGGCGCGCCGGCCACCGTATGCCGCGCGGGCACGTTGGCCAGACCCTCCGGGGTGTCGGCGAGTAGCCGCGCCGCCGAGGCGAGTGCGACGGGGTCGGGCTGACCGGCCCGACGCCACCACCGGCGGCGGCCGCTGGCCGGCAGGTTCCCGGCCAGCACGCGCTCAGGTGCCAGATCGGCCGCGATGAGGGTGGTGAGCCCGTCGTAGTCCGCCCGCTCGCCCAGCCGCCGGGCGATCTCGTCGAGGTCGTACACGGCCAGGGCGATGTCGGCGGTGGTGGCGTCCAGTGCTCGGCGGATCTTGCGGTGCAGGACCTTGCTGAGTGCCGCCTGCCGCCGCTCGGCGCGGATCTGCGCGTGCGCGGCGTCGAGCGAGTCGTACAGTCCGAGGCCGGGGTCGGCCTTGGCGAGCGAGCGTGCACGGCGGGTCAACCACGGATGTCGTACCCAGTGCCCGACCGGTTCGTACGCCGGTGTGGTGGGTGGCAGCTGCTGCCTGGCGCGCAGCCGGTCCCGCCGCTGGTTCTCGGTGTTCATCAGCCACACCAGGTACCCGAGCATTGACATGCCCGCGTAGAAGCCGCCCTCGAGGTGGTTGCTGTGCGCCAGCCAGTTGAACGCGACCGCCCCGGCGGCGATGCCCGCCGACAGCACGCGGGACAGGACCGCCCGTTCGCCGAGTCGACGGCGAACGTCGGCGTTCGCCAGCACCACGACGCCGCCCAACTCCAGTGCCCCCACGGCGGGAAGGGCGACGTACCACGGCATGCCGAGACGCTCCATCGCCCCGGACACCTGGCCGCCGAGCGCGACCAGCAGCACGACAATGTAGAAGCCGGTGCGCAGCACGGCGACCTGTCGCACCGCCTTGGCCAGCTCCGCGTCCCAAGCCGACGGCGGGTCGACGCCTGGCGCCCCGCCGGCGGCGTCTCGCATCCCGCCAGCTGAGTTTCCGAAGGTCGTCCGGGTCCGGTTCGGTTGCTGGAACACGCCGAGCAGGTTCCTCTCTCACTCCGGCCCCGGCCTGACCGGCGCCATAGCCGTCCGACCGGCGGTGCCGCCCGCCGAGTCGTACCGGAGCTGCACTCCGGCTGCCGCCCGTCGTCTGCCGCATGCTACCGGGTTGCCGGCCGAACAGGAGATCTCAGACACCAACACGGCCCCGGGTCAAGCCGCCGTCGGTCGCCGGTACTCTCTCTCGCCCCCGGCCGTGCCTTTCGCTCAGGTCTCGCCGTCGCCATCGGGATTCTGGTCCTGGTTCCACCGGCCGATCGACGGTGTTCGTGGAACCATGGAAGGCGTGGGAACTGTGAAAACTTCGATGCCTGCCATTTCGCCGCTTGCCGGGGAGCCGATCAAGCGCGCCGATGCCGAACGGCTCGCCGGAGTGCTGAAGGCCTTCGCCGACCCGGCCCGGCTACGACTGCTCAGCCTGATCCAGTCCGCTCCCGAGGGTGAGGCGTCCGTCAGTGACCTCACGGCGCCGCTCGGTCTCTCCCAGCCGACGGTGAGTCATCACCTTCGGATCCTCACCGAAGCCGGCCTGCTCGAACGCCAGCAGCGCGGGGTCTGGGCATACTACCGGATCGTGCCGTCCGCCATCGCGACGATAGCCGACCTGTTGACCCCGCCCCGCAAGCGGGCAACGAAGAAGGCCCGCTGACCGGCGCTTGCCGAGGGCCCACAACCTTCGCCGTCCCTGCCATTCCGGCTGGGCGCCGGTGGTAGCACTGGCGTGCCCCCGGTGCCGTGGTCAGGACTTTCCGCGCCCGCCTGTGCGCCGAATCGCGGACTCGATACGGAGTAGCAAGCCGCCGAACACGAAAACTGCCCCGAGGAGCAGATCCGTGGGTGTGCTTGGTTCGTCGTACTTGTAGAGGAGGAAGATCGTTCCCCCGGCTGCTGCGAGTCCGCCGATAATGCCGACTACCGCCCCTGCTGCTGTTTCTGGTTGCGTTTCGCTATCCGTCCACTCTGCTTCGGGGCTGAAGGTTTCGGCAGGGGCGGAATCGTGCTGAGCAGGGCTGGTTGGGCGTCGAGCGGCGTCCGGACCGGGCTGGGACGGGCGGATCTTCCGTTCGTGGGATGGCGAGTCCATCGCGGCAGTCTAGGCGGGGTATCGCCGCTGCTGGCGCCTCATCTCGATGAGCACGCGGAAGGCATCTCGGACGATGTACGTCCAAGGACTTAGGTCGCGTCCGCCGACGCCGCAGGGGTCTTTCGGCGCGCACTCCGCAGGGCGTAGACCAGGACCGCGGCACCGACCATGGCCTCGGCCAACCAAATGGCAAGGTTGACCGGGCGGTAGGGGTACCCGGTGAAGCCGATGTTCGGACTCAGCTTGGCAAAGTACAGGGCGGGCTCTACGACCAGACCGCCGCCCAGTAGTGCCAGGCCCAGGCGGTCGCGCCGGTCCGCCCACCGGTAGCCGAAATAGCCGGCCACGGCCCCGGCCACCAGGCCGATCAGCAGCCAAGGACGGGCACCGATCAGCTGTAGGCGCAGCCAGTGCTCGTACGCGACACGCAGCGCAACCAACTCCGGGGTCGACGGCGACAATTCCCATTTGTTCCGGGCGTCGATGCCGACCGCCAGGACGTTGTAGAAGCCGCAAACCGTCACGGCCGCCGCCGCGGCACCGGTCAGGGCGGCCGACCAGACCCTGCGGGCCGTCCACACGCTGGCCAGGAAGCTGATCACCAAGTACGGGCCGGCGAGGTTGCCGATCCAGAACGTGCCCGGGTCCTCGGGGGCGGGGATCCGACCGGTCAGCCACCCGTACGCGAACGCAAGGACGAGGGCGATCGTGACCTTCACGGGCGCCGACCCTACACAGTCGCCTTCAAAAGCGGTGTGCGGTGAGGTGGCTCCCCGGATGGTAGGGCGGCCCGTCTTCCATGAGCTCGCGGGTCGCCCCACCACCCACCCGCTCAGAGGTTCTGGCCGGCCCTCACCGAGTCGACGAAGGTCGACCACTCCTGAGCATCAACCTTGATCGTGACCTCCGGCCGCTGAGAGTTCCGCAGCAGCCGGCCTCCGTCGGGCGTGAGGGCAACCTCCAGACAGTTCGGGCCAGAGTTGTCACATCGGTTCGGGCGAATCCACTGCATACGGCTCTCTCCTTCGATCGGCCGGACCGCACGGGCAGGCCGGGACGGCAATAGGCGGTCAGTCATCTCGTTCAAGCGACAAAGCCGACGAAGGCGTCACAGGAGCCGGAACCTCCGACGAAAAGCAGAGCTGGCCACCCCGCAACGTCACTCTGGCCCTGGCATCGCCGCACCGGGTCCATCAAGCTCTCGCGGCCAAGCGCCGCATCGCCGAGGCACTGCAACGGCGAGGCGAGGTCTGTTGCGGCAAGAGGGCGCCACGATGCCTCCGCCCTCGCCGCGGTCGACATCGGCGTCGCTCTACACGCCCCACGGGGCCGATCTGGCCCGCGCCACCGCCGACCTCATTTTCACCGACGACGCCTACTCCACCGTCGCGACCGCGATCGGCGAAGGCCGCCACACCTCCGCCCCACTACGCCGGCGGTCGCCTTCTCCCTCGTCGCCAAACCCGCCCTCGTGATCGTGCTGCTGGCCGCGCTCGCAGGAGGATGGCCGATCCCGTTCGCCCCGTTCCACATCGTCCTGCTGGAGCCACCTCATCGCACTGACCAGCAACCCGGCTAGCCATCGTCCTGCGCCGTTTGTCCATTGATCGCGCCTGCCTGGCTGCTCGGGCTTGCTTCGCCCGGCCGCGACCGATAAGAAACCTTGTGGTGCAAGTCACTACTCGTCGTCTGCATGCGGATTGGAGCTGTTCGACATGCTGCCCGGCAGCCGGATGAACGGCATCAACCGGCCTGGCAGCCGGCTGCCGCTGGTCGCGGTCGCCACGCTTGCCGTCCTCGTCGTGGCGGGACAGGCGGTCGCGATCGCCGCCGCACCGGCCCAGCATGCCGTCACCGCGGCGACCCTGGCGCTGCTGGATCTGCTTGGCGCGGTGTGCGCGTGGCGGACTGCGGAGCTCGGACTCGACCGGGCGGCGTGGCGGCTCATCGCCGTCGGCCGGGTCCTGGCGGTGGTGGCCAACGTCGCATTCGGCGCGGCCACCGCGATGTCGGGTCTGCGGGAGCAGGTGTGGTGGTGGTGCGGCGCGCTAGCCGGGACGGCGATGTACGCCGTGCTCTCGCTGGGGGTGGTGTCATTCCCCGCCCGCCGGCTGCACGGCTGGCAGCGGGCGGCGCTGGCCGCCGAGGCCGTCGCCATCCTCGGCGGCGGGTTCATGTTCACCTGGTACTTCATCCTGCAGCCATACCTGGCGATGCACCCGGACCCGTCCCGGTCGCTGCTCACGGTGGGGTTCCCGATCGGTGACCTGCTGCTGCTGATCGCGATCAGCACGATGCTGCTGCGCGGTGGGTTGGCCGGCCCGATCCGGCCCGTCACCGTCCTCGTTGCCGGGCTCACCGTCTACCTTCTTGCCGACACCGCGTTCGACGGCGTCAGCAACGACGGCAACCACGCCACCGGTCCTGTCCCGGCCACCGTGGCGGTGGTGATCGCGTCGCTGCTCATGACGACCGCAACCATCTGGCAGCACGCTCGCATCACTACCGGCGGAGAACCCGAGGACGGCACGGTCGGGTCCGGCGAACGGCAAGCCACCGTGCTCGCCTACTTCCCCTACGCCACGGTCGGTCTCGGCTACGCCCTCATGCTCGTGGTCACCATCCGCGACGGTCAGCTGATGACCTGGGGCGGTCTGGTCATCGGCCTCATCGTCATGGCCGGCGCCGTCGCCGTCCGCCAGCTCATCTCCCTGCGCGAGAGCCGGCATGTCGACATCACCGACACCCTCACCGGCCTACCCAACCGGATCGGCCTGCACCAAGCGCTGAGCCGGGCGCTGCGCCACGGCCACCCGGTGGCCGTG
>NZ_JBSGJR010000468.1:0-5723 GCF_053605645.1 Micromonospora sp. NPDC003776 | reverse complement strand
GCTCGGCCTCGGCACGGATTCGGTGGAGCCGGCCGCCGCCGGGCCGGACGGCGCCATCGACCTCGGCGCGCTGCGGCAGGTGCTGCGGGCGGGCTCCGCCGGTCCCACCATCGTGTGCCTGCAGGCCGGCAACGTGAACACCGGCGCGTGCGACCCGCTCCGGGAGGCGTGCGACCTGGTCCACCGGCACGGCGGTTGGGTGCATGTGGACGGCGCGTTCGGACTGTGGGCGGCGGCGAGCCCCGCCACCCGGCACCTGGTCGACGGGCTGGAACTGGCGGACTCGTGGGCCTGCGACGGCCACAAGTGGCTGAACCTGCCGTACGACTCGGCCTTCGCGTTCTGTGCCCGGCCCGACGCACACGCGGCGGCGATGTCGTACGCCGCCACGTATCTGGTCGGTTCGGGCGGCGCACCGGCGGGCGCGGACCTCACCGCCGAGTCGTCGCGGCGGGCGCGGGGGTTCGCCGTCTGGGCCGGCCTGCGGGAACTGGGCCGCGACGGGGTCGCCGCGCTGGTCGACCGCTGCTGCGCACTGGCCCGCCGGTTCGCCGAGGGCCTGGCGGCGGCCGGCTTCGAGGTGGCCAACGAGGTGGTCCTCAACCAGGTGCTAGTCGGCTTCGGTGACGACGCGCGCACCGACCGGGTGGTGGCGGCGGTGCAGGCCGACGGCACCTGCTGGGCGGGCGGCACGACGTGGCGGGGACGGCGGCTGATGCGGATCTCGGTGTCGAACGCCACCACGACCGAGGCGGACGTGGACCGCTCGGTCGCCGCGATCACCCGCCTCGCCGCCTGACGTCGCCCCCTTGCCCGCGGCGGGCACCATGGGGCCGTGCTCCGCTTCGTACTCAACCTGCTCTGGCTGATCTTCGGCGGCGGCCTCGTGCTCGCGCTCGGCTACGGCATCGCCGCGCTGATCTGCTTCGCCCTGGTCGTCACCATTCCGTTCGGCGTCGCCTCGCTGCGGCTCGCCTCGTATGCGCTCTGGCCCTTCGGCCGCACCCTGGTCGCAAAGCCCGGAGCCGGGCTGGCCTCCGGCGCGGCGAACGTGCTGTGGGTGCTGCTCGCCGGCTGGTGGCTGGCGCTGTCCCACATCGTCGCCGGGGTCGGGCTCTGCGTCACCGTCATCGGCATCCCGTTCGGCGTGGCGAACTTCAAGCTGGTGCCGGCGGCGCTCTGGCCGCTGGGCCAGGAGGTCGTCGAGACGCCCTGACCGGCGGGGCGCAGCCGCGGACGGGTTCCCTCCGATGGCGGGCCGTCACCACCTCTACGGCGTCCTAGGAGGCTGGTCTTCTCCGTCGACGGGCGGCCCTGGGGACGCGAATCCGCCTCGCGTCGGCTCGCGCCCGACTACGGTCGGAGCAGTGGCCGATCACCTCACCACGATCGAGGCACTCAAGGCGGACCCGGCCCTGGCCGGGCTGCGCCGATCCCTCGAGGCGTACTACGGCGACCCGGCCCGGGAGGCCGCGATGGACGCCTTCTACGCCCGCTTCGTCCACCCCGGCGACCTGGTCTTCGACATCGGCGCGCACGTCGGCGACCGGCTCGGCAGCTTCCGCCGCCTCGGCGCCCGCGTGGTCGCCGTCGAGCCGCAGCCGCTCTGCGTGCGCGCCCTGCGCGCCCTCTACGCCGACGACCCGGCGGCGACCGTGGTGGCGGCGGCCTGCGGCGCCCACCCGGCCCCGGTGCGGCTGCACGTCAACTCCGCCAACCCCACCATCTCCACCGCGTCCCGGCAGTTCATGGCCGCGGCCGCCGGCGCGGACGGCTGGGCGCACGAGATCTGGGACGCCGAGGTGGAGGTGGCCGGCACGACCCTGGACCGCCTCATCGCCGCGCACGGCGTACCGGCCTTCACCAAGATCGACGTGGAGGGTTTCGAGGAGGCGGTGCTGGCCGGCCTGAGCCGCCCGCTGCCCGCGCTGTCGTTCGAGTTCACCACCATCGCCCGGGAGGCCGCCCGGCGGTGCCTCGACCGGCTCACCCGGCTCGGCTTCACCCGGTTCAACGTCGCGCTCGGCGACGAGATGGCGTTCGCCCTGCCCCGGTGGCGCAGCGCGCCGGAGGTCGCCGCCTACCTGCGCGGCCTGCCGCACGAGGCCAACTCCGGCGACGTGTACGCGGTCTCCCCGCCCGCCCCCGCCCACCTCGACGGTCCACCCGCCTGACCCGCCCGGAACGCCGAGCCGAACCTCCCCGCCCGATCTTGGACAGTCGTCGTTCGCGCCGAACGGCAACTGTCCAAGATCCGGCCCCCTACCCCTGCGCGGCGTTCGAAACGGCCGCCGCGTCCGGGTCGATGGGGCGGGACACCGCATCGGGGATGTCCGGGACGGCGGGCCGTGATGTGCGAGCCGAGTCGACCGGCCCACCCTCATCCGACCTGGGCCCGCAGCGAGGCACCCCCCAACCCGGCCGACGTTAAGCCGACTCGGGATGCGGCATCCGGGGGCATCCGGCGCCGAAGAAACCCCGGGCTGCCGCAGCCCGAGTCGATCACCGCCTGCCCGAAGATTCACGTGCCGGTCTGGCGCCGGTGCGAGGGCAGCCGGTGGCGGCCCGACGTCCCCCCATCCCTGGCCGGAGTGGACGGTGGCCCTGCCGGTCGGGGGCAGCTTCGGGAGGCATCGATGCTGGTCAGCAGCCCCGTCGGCAGCGGGCGGACCGACCCGGCAGGTCCGCCGCTTTTTTAAGGTTTTGAACTTAGGCATGTTTCGTTACCGGCCTGTTATTGACGTGACCGGCGCCACTTCGGTTGACTGCGACGGAACCGCTTCCGCAACCGGTTCCGACCGCCACCACCGCTGCGACCCGGGAGGGTCCCGTGCCGATCACGATCGCCGACGTCGCCACCCGCGCGGGGGTGAGCAAGACGACCGTCTCGCGGGTGCTCAACGGCAAGGGCGAGGTGCACGTCCGCACCGCCGACCGGGTCCGGGCGGTGATCAGCGACCTGGGATACGTGCCGAGCGCCCGGGCGGTCGGCCTGGCCCGGGGCCGTACCCGGGTGGTCGGCATGCTGGTGCCCGCGCTGACCTGGCCGTGGATGGGCGAGGTGCTCCAGGGCGCGGCCGACGTGGTCGAGCAGGAGGGGTACGGGCTCCTGCTGTTCACCTGCACCCGGGGCGACGAGTCGATGCGCCGGTTCGCCTCCCAGGTCTCCGCGAAGTCCTTCGACGGGCTCCTCGTGGTCGAGCCGGAAGGCACCCTCGACTACATCACCGAACTGCACGAGCGCGGCCTGCCGGTGATCCTCATCGACGACCGCGGCCACCAGCCCGGCTTCCCCTCGGTGCGGACCACCAACACCGACGGGGCCCGGGCCGCGGCCGCCCACCTGCTGGGGCTGGGCCGGCGCCGTCCCCTGGTGGTGACCGGGCTGAGCCGCTTCGGCTGCACCCGGGAACGGCTCGCCGGCTTCGCGGACGCCTACGCCGACGCCGGCCTGCCCATCGACCCCGCCCACGTCGTGGAGGGAGACTTCACCTTCGAGTGCGGCCGGGCGGCGGTGGAGCGCCTCCTGGCCGACGGTGTGCCGTTCGACGCGGTGTTCGCGCACAACGACCTCTCCGCCGCCGGCGCGCTCCAGGCGCTGCGCGACGCCGGCCGGCGCGTCCCCGAGGACGTGGCCGTCGTCGGCTTCGACGATCTGCCCCTGGCGGGACACACGCACCCACCGCTGACCTCGGTACGCCAGCCGTTGCGGGAGATGGGGGCGGTCGCGGCCCGCAGCCTCGTCGCCCGCCTCGCCGGCACGCCGCTGCCCGACACCCCGACCGTCATCCCCACCAGCTTCACCGTCCGCGCCTCCACCGGCACCACCTGACCCCCCACCGCCGAACCCATCACCCACACCGCCGGGCAGCCGCCCGCCGGTGGCACCACCGCACACCCTCCATCCACCACATCCCCGCCTGAGGTACGCGGGAGCACCGAGGGAGACCTCCATGAGAAGAAGGCAGTTCCTCGCCGTGGCGCTGGCCGGCGTCCTGGCCACCGGCGTCGCGGCGTGCGGCGACAGCCCGAACGCCAACAAGAAGAACGGCCAGGCGGCCACCGTGCTCAACGTCGGCATGCCGAACGGACCGCAGGCCGAGAACAACAACCCGTTTCTGACCACGTCGGCCGCGGCCTCGCTGGGTTACCGGTGGCAGATCTTCGAGCCGCTGATGATGTGGAACCCGGTCAAGCCGGCCGAGCCGTTCAAGCCGTGGCTGGCCACCAAGGCCGAGTGGTCGGCGGACTACACCTCGGTCAAGGTCACCATCCGGGACAACGCCACCTGGTCGGACGGCCAGAAGGTCACCGCCGACGACGTCGCGTTCACCTACAACCTGGTCAAGAAGTACCCGGCCCTCAACGACCAGGGGGTGCCGTACACGGACGCGACCGCGAGCGGGAACGAGGTCACGATCAAGATGTCCAGCCCGCAGTTCGTCAACCAGCAGAAGGTGCTGTGGCGGGTGCCGATCGTGCCGAAGCACATCTGGGAGAAGATCAGCGATCCGACGACCGACCCGGTCAAGCAGCCGGTCGGCAGCGGCCCGTACACGCTGAAGTCCTTCACCCCGGCCACCACCACCCTGTCGGTGCGCGACAAGGGCTACTGGCAGGACCTGCCGAAGGTCAAGGAGCTGCGCTACACGTCGTACACCGACAACAGCGCGCAGACCACCGCGCTGGCCAACGGCGAGTCGGAGTGGAGCTTCGTCTTCATCCCCAACTACCAGGCGGTCTTCGTCGCCAAGGACCAGGCCCACCACAAGGTGTGGGCACCCCCGGTGCTCGGCATCCACGGCCTCTACGTCAACACCACCAAGAAGCCGTTCGACGACCCGGCGCTGCGCCGTGCGATGAACATGGTCATCGACCGGCAGGACATCTTCACCACGGCCGAGGCCGGCTACTTCCACCCGCTGGTGAAGAGCGTGACCGGCCTGCCCAGCCCCGCCGGTGACGCGTTCGTGGCGCCCGAGTTCAAGGGCCAGGAGCAGAAGGTCGACGTGGAGGGCGCCAAGGCGCTGCTCACCGGCGCCGGCTACAAGCTCGACGGCAACACCCTCAAGGACAAGACGGGCAAGGCCGTCACCATCAAGCTGACCGACCCGGCCGGCTGGTCCGACTACCAGACCAGCCTGGAGATCGTGAAGGACGGCCTGTCGAAGATCGGCATCGCCGCGACGGTCGACAAGGCCAACCAGGACGCCTGGTTCCGCAACGTCGAGCAGGGCAACTTCGAGGCGACCTTCCGGTGGACCGAGGGCGGCGCCACGCCGTACGACATCTACCGGACCGTGATGGACGGCCGGCAGCTCAAGCCGATCGGCACCGCCTCCCCCGCCGGCAACTTCGGCCGCTTCAACAACAAGGAGGCGACGGACGCGCTGGTCGCCTACGCCAACGCGACCGACGACGCCGCCCGTACCACCGCGATGAACACGCTGCAGAAGGTCTTCGTCGACCAGGTGCCGATGATCCCGGTCGGCGCGGACAACATCGGTGGCGCGTACAGCACCAAGAACTGGACCGGCTGGCCCGACGACTCGAACCCCTACGGCGCCCTGCAGCCCACCCAGCCGAACGCGCTGGACGTGGTCCTGCACCTCAAGCCCGCCAACGGCTGACCCCCGGCGCCCCCTGCACCCCCCCGGCGGCGACAGCGCGGCCGTCCCGTCCCACAACCCCACCAAAACCGGCAGCGACAACGACGATAGAAT
>NZ_JBSGJR010000467.1:0-5728 GCF_053605645.1 Micromonospora sp. NPDC003776 | reverse complement strand
CACGCCCCGCGCCCAGGCGACGCAGGGCACCCTCCCCCACCCGGCCCCACAGCCGGGCGGGCAAGCGTCCGGAGGGACACGCACCAACGGACCGGCCCAGACTGCCCCGCGCAGCCCACCGGCACCAGGACGTGAACACGATCAGCACACCCACCACCGGCCACCGGCCACGAGGAGCCGCACTCGGCGCAGGATTCCACCTCCACGCCCACGCGACCCCACCCAGGTGGGAAACGATCCCGGACACTCAATCCGGCTCAGGATCGCTTAGCTAATTAGAGACGCTCTCTCCTCACCCGCGTCCGGTTGGCTCGTGCACCGCAAGCGAGTGCGACCCGCCGCCGAGCAGGAGCACGGGCGGCGGGTCGCCGTCGCGACAACGCCTGATCAGCCGATCGGGACGAGCGCGAGCTTGTCGGCGGGCAGCTTGACGAACACCTTGGTGCCGGCCTCGATGGA
Organism: Micromonospora sp. NPDC003776; assembly: GCF_053605645.1. Classification (NCBI taxonomy): domain Bacteria; kingdom Bacillati; phylum Actinomycetota; class Actinomycetes; order Micromonosporales; family Micromonosporaceae; genus Micromonospora; species Micromonospora sp. NPDC003776. The sequence goes on along the minus strand of NZ_JBSGJR010000467.1, from coordinate 5,269 downwards.
GAGGTTGGGCAGCGACCGCACCCGGATCTCGAGCTTGCCGACGTTGACCAGGTGGTCGACCGCGTCACCGAGGAACGCACGGGTGCCGACCGTGCCCTCGAGGACGTTCTGCAGGTCGGCCGGCCGCTGCGTGGTGAGGTCGACCGTCTCCGGACGGATGGAGACGGAGACCTCCGTGCCCGTGGGAACCTCCGCGCTGGAGGCGAGGTGGAGCTGTCCTGCGGCGGTGTCGACCACGTAGTTGTCACCGGTCCGGTTGACGACGTCACCGTGGATGAAGTTCGAGCTGCCGATGAACTCGGCCACGAACTTGCTGGTCGGGTTCTCGTAGATGTCGCGCGGCCTGCCCAGCTGCATGACCTCGCCGGCACGCATCACGGCGATGTTCGAGGAGAGCGAGAGCGCCTCGATCTGGTCGTGGGTCACGTAGATGGAGGTGATGCCGAGCTCGCGCTGGAGGCGCTTGAGCTCGTAGCGCAGCGACTCGCGCAGCTTGGCGTCGAGGTTGGACAGCGGCTCGTCGAGCAGGAGCAGCTCCGGCTCGATGACGAGGGCGCGGGCCAGCGCGAGACGCTGCTGCTGACCACCGGAGAGCTTGGTGGCCGGGCGGTCGGCGTACTGGCGCAGCTCCATGACCTCGAGCACCCGGTGGACGCGCTGCTCGATGTCGGCCTTGCCCGGACGCTCGCTCCGGGGCTTGACCTGCAGCGGGAAGGCGACGTTGTCGAAGACGCTCATGTGCGGCCAGATCGCGTAGGACTGGAACACCATCCCGAGGCCGCGGCGGTTGGCGGCGACGTTCACCGTCCTGGCGCCCTTGCCGGCCTGGAACAGGGTCCGCCCCTTGACCGAGATGTGGCCGGAGTCGGGGTGCTCCAGCCCTGCGATCGAGCGCAGTGTGGTGGTCTTGCCACAACCCGACGGGCCGAGCAGGGTGAACATCTCACCCTGCTGCACCTGCAGGTTGACGTTGTTGATGGCGAAGACCCGGGCACCCTGCGAGCCGCTCTTCTTGGCCTTCTCACCAGGGTAGGACTTGATGAGGTTGCTGATCTCCAGCATGGCGATGGTCCTTATCTCTTTCTTCGAAGTCTCGCGGGGTCAGTCCTGTTGGAGGCCGACCTTGGCCCCGAGCTTGTAGGCGATGGAGACGAGCACCATGAGCACGGCGATCATCACCACGCCGAGCGCGGCCAGGACGGTGAACTTGCCGTTCTCGAACTGCTCCCAGATCAGGATCGAGAGGATCTCGTTGCCCGAGCTGTAGAGCAGGATGGAGCTCGACAGCTCGCGGAACGACACCACGAAGATGTAGATCCAGCCGGCGAGCAGGCCCGGCATCAGCAAGGGCAGCAGCACGCGACGGAAGACTTGCCACCAGGTCGCCCCGCTCACGGCGGCCGACTCCTCCAGCTCGGCGGAGATCTGCTGCATGGAGGTGACGGCATACCGCATGCCGTAGGGCAGGTAGCGGGTGCAGTAGGCGACCAGCAGGATCCAGATGGTGCCGTAGATGGCGATCGGGCTCCGCAGGTAGACGAACTGGAGGGAGAGACCGAGGACCAGGCCCGGGATGACCAGTGGCGCAAAGGAGAGCAGGTCGAGGAGCTTGCGCCCACGGATGCCGGAGCGGACCACGATCCAGGCGGCGACGGCCATGAGGATCATGACCAGGGTCGCCGCGGCGAACCCGAGGAGCAGCGAGTTCTTCAGCGCGGTCGTGGCCTTGGACATGTGCAGCAGCGCGTTGTAGTTGTCCAGGCTCATCGACTTGAACGCCTTGGCCGACGGCTTCTGGTAGTAGGGCAGCAGCGAGGTGTAGACGAGCAGCAGCAGCGGCAGGATGACCGTGAGGACGAAGTAGCCGATGATGGCGGCGCCGGCCAGGGGGCGCCACTTGCCCAGCTCGATCGGGCGCGGGCGGAAGCCCTTGCCGGTCACCGTCTGATAGGCCTTGGCGCCCTTGCTCATCAGATGCTCCATGAGCATGCCCAGCGCGGCGATCGCGAAGAGGCCCAGCGCCAACGCTCCGGCGCCGTTGAAGTCCTGCGGGTAGGTCCGCAGCATGAAGTAGATCTTGCTGGTGAAGACGTAGATGCCGTTCTGCAGGCCGAGCAGCGCCGGGACCTCGAAGCTCTCGAGGGCGCGGACCGTCATGATCAGGACGCTCGCCGCGATGGCCGGGCGCAGCAGCGGCACGGTGATGCGGCGGATCACCGTCCAGCGGGAGGCGCCCGACATCAGCGCCGACTCCTCGAGCGAGGGGTCCTGGGCGCGGAACGCGGCCACCATGAAGAGGAAGGTGATCGGCGAGAGGTGGAGACCTTCGACCCAGATCATGCCCCAGACGCTGTAGATGTCGAGGACGCCCTTGCCGAAGATCGGCTCCAGCACGTAGTTGATCAGGCCGATGTCGGGACTGGCCAGGAAGATCCACGCGACGCTGTAGAGGATGCCGGGGATGATGAGCGGCACGATCGAGCCGGCGAAGAAGAGGCTCTTGAACGGCACGTCGGTGCGGACGTTCAGGAACGCCAACGCGGTGCCGACGACCAACGAGAGCACAGCGGACCCGACGGCGAACCACATCGAGTTCCGCATCATCTCGATGGCCTTGTCATCGGTGTACGCCCGCGTGAAGCCGTCCAACGTGAACGCGCTCGTGTTCTGGTCGAGGAAGGTGCCCTGGATCAGGAACCACAGCGGCACGATCGCCAGGTAGGCGACCACCAGCGCGACGACACCGAGGATCAGCACCTTAGGGGTGGGGACGAGACGTCGCCAGCCGGCGGGCGCCGCGTCAGTGGTGGCGCGCTGGGCCTGCTCCGGCGTGGCGGTGGCGACGCTCACATCGCCTCACACAGCAGCATGTCCCGGAGGACGAGGGCGGGTGACATTCGAAGCTCCTCAAGGCGGCGGCCCGACTCTCACTGGAATAACGGTCAGACCATTAGCCACAATGTGTAGCACATCACATCAGCGAGGGGAAGCCCGTCACGCAGGGTTTTCTTCTCGGCCCCGCCGCGTTGCGGACGGTACGACAGCCGTCCCTCCGCGATTCTGCACCCACAGGTGACAGGTGACAGGTAAAGTCACGCGGCCTGACTGGCCGGTGGGTGCATGATGGTCTCGAATTCAACAGAGGTCAACCGAGACAGCGACCGCTGTCGTCTGCGGCGGTGGTAGGTCCGTTCGATCCAGGTCAAGATCGCGATCCGTAGTTGCTCGCAGGTGGCCCATGCTCGTCGGTTCAGGACGTTGTTCTGCAGGAGGCCGAAGAAGGATTCCGTAGCGGCGTTGTCGCCGGCGGCGCCGACGCGCCCCATCGATCCGGTCATGTGGTGGGGGTCGAGGGCTCGGACGAACTTCCTGGACCGGAATGCCTTGGGATCCGCGGTCGGTGTGCAGAATGCAGCCGGCAAGGTCACCGCGCCTGGCGGCGGCGTTGTCCAGCGCCGGCGACGGCCAGTCGGGACTTCATCCGCGAGTCGATGGAGTAGCCCACGATCCGGTTGGACCAGACGTCCTTGATCGCGCACAGGTAGAGCTTTCCCTCGGCGATGTGGTGCTCAGTGATGTCGGCCAGCCACAGCTGGGTTTGGCCGCTGCGCGGTGAAGTCCCGGCGCACGAGATCGTCATGCACCGGCGGGCCGACCTTGCCGCCCTTGCCGCGGCCCTTCTTCTTGCCGAACGCACTCCACCAGCCGTTGCCCGAGCAGATCCGCCACGCGGTTCGATCGGCCATCGACTGCCCGGCCGCGCGGGCCTCGTCGACCAGGAACCGGTAGCCGAACTCCGGATCATCACGGTGGGCGTCGAACAACGCGTTGGCCCCGATACGCCGTCATCACCTCGGCGGTCGTGACTGGTCGGGCCAGCCACCGGTAGTAGGGCTGGCGAGCGATCTTCAAGACCCGGCACGTCACCGCCACGGGGATACCGTCGGCGGCCAGCTCGCTCACGAGCGGGTAGGGCCTTTTCCCGGCAGGTGCGCCTGCGACAAGCAGGCAGCGGCCCGGCGCAGGACCTCGTTCTCCTGCTTCAACAACTTGATCCGCTTCCGGGCCTCGCGCAGCTCGGCCGAGTCACTGCCGGCCACCTCGGGCTCGACGCCAGCGTCGCTATCGGCCTGACGCAGCCACTTGAACAACGTCATCGGGGGCACCCCGAAGTCCTTCGCGATCTGCTCGACGGTCTTCCGCATCGCGGTTGCGGGCGACACGCACTACGTCCTCGCGGAACTCTCTGGGGTAAGGCCGGGGCACAACGACGTCCTTTCAGCCCGTCCCAGAGGGCAAGCCATCTCAGGTGTCACCTACCGGTGCAGCAGACCCTTCTGTTGGAGGCGCGTGTCACCGGGAGCACAATGGCCCTGCTTGCTATACGTTTGACCGTTAGTCCAACAGTCAGCCCCTCCTACGTCTCGAGGTCTCTCCATGTCCGACGCCACCGACACTGGTGCCGACCTGTTCAAGCCGGTCAGCGTCGAGCGGGTCTCGCAGGTCATCGTCGACCAGATCAAGCTCCTGGTCCGCGAGGGCAAGCTCTCCACCGGGGATCGCCTGCCCAGCGAGCGCGACCTCTGCCAGCGCTTCGGCGTCAGCCGGGTCACCGTGCGCGAGGCGCTGCGAGTCCTGGAGGCCAGCGGCCTCATCGAGATCCGGGTCGGCGCGCGCGGTGGCGCTTTCGTCTCCTCCCCCACCCGCGAGCGCCTCGGCGAGGGGCTGGCCGACCTGATGAGCCTGTCCTCGCTGACACCGGCGCACATCACCGAGGCTCGCACCATCATCGAGGTGGGCATCCTGCCGTTCGTCGTCGAGCGCGCCACCGAGGCAGACATCGCCAGCCTGCGTCGGATGGTCGAGGAGGGTCAGGAGGCGCTCGACCGCAACGCCTACACCATGAACCTGTCGGCGGCGTTCCACGTCGGCGTCTCCGTGTGCACCCACAACCCGGCCATCGAGGCGCTCGTGCAGAGCTTCCACGGGCCGATGCTGCTCTCGCTGCGCCAGGCGCAGCTGGTCGCGCCGGCCATGGGACGGCGCGGGACCGACGAGCACGCGGCTCTCGTCGACGCCATCGAGGCGCGCGACACCGAGGCCGCCATCAAGATCATGACGACGCATCTGGACCGGACGGCGGGCCTGGTCCGCGACATGCCGCCTGCGGGCGTCTGACCGTCCTCGCAGCTCAGCTCGAAGCGACGCGCGGTCGCACCCACCGCCCGATCGGCGCCGCGATCGGCACCCCGGTGACGACCATCGCGGC
>NZ_JBSGJR010000466.1:0-5729 GCF_053605645.1 Micromonospora sp. NPDC003776 | reverse complement strand
ACGACCAGGTCCTCCCGGAGGCCGGGCACCTGCCAGTCGAAGCTCTCCGCGGGCACCTGGTTGAGCAGCGGCAGCGGGATGTCCACCGTGACGCCCGACCTCGGCCGGCAGGTCGTCGAGGCGGGTCACGAGGTGGCCGTACACGGCTGGGCGCACGACAACCTGCTGCTGCGCGGACCGCTGGCGACCGGACGGGACCTGGCCCGCGCCCAGGCCCTGATCGCCGACGTCACCGGCCACACCCCCCGGTTCTTCCGCCCGCCGTACGGGGTGCTCACCGGTGCGGCGCTGCTGGCCGCGCGTCGGCTGCGGCTGCAGCCGGTGCTGTGGAGCTGCTGGGGCCGGGACTGGACCCGGTCGGCCACCGGCGACACCGTGTACGAGACCGTCCGCGGCGGCCTCTCCGGCGGCGGCACGGTCCTGCTGCACGACTCCTCGTGCACGGCCGCCCCGGGCGCCTGGCGGTCCGGGCTCGCCGCCCTGCCCCGGCTGCTGGCCGAGTGCCGCCGGCAGGGGTGGACCGTGGGGCCCCTCGGTGGGCACGGCGGTCAGGTTCGGTGACCCTCGCGGTGGTGGCCGCCGTCGTGTCGGCGTTCAGCTTCGCGCTCTCCACCACCCTGCACCAGCGGGCGGCGAAGCAGCAGCCGCTCGGGCGGGTGCTGGACCCGCGTCTGCTCTGGCGGCTGCTGCGTACCCGGCTGTGGCAGCTCGGCTGGGCGCCGGACGTGGCCGGCGCGCTCGCCCAGGCGCTCGCGCTGCGCTACGGGCCGTTGGCCGTCGTGCAGCCGGTGCTGGCCAGTGGACTGTTCATGGCGGTCCTGCTCGAGGCGGCCTGGAACCGTCGGCCGGTGCAGCGGCGGGACCTGGTCGCGTGCGTGGTCGGCAGTGCCGGCCTGGTGGGCTTCCTGGTCACCGTCGAACCGCGGGCCGGGGTGAACGACCCCGGCAGCACCGCCTGGGCAGGGGTGGCGGCCGGGGTGAGCGGCGCGGTGCTGGCCTGCCTCCTGGCGGCCCGATCGAGCACCGGCGCGGCCCGGGGCGCCCTGCTGGGCGTCGCCAGCGGCGTCCTCTACGGCACCGCGGCGGCCCTGCTCAAGGCGGTGGCGACCCGGTTCCACGGCGACTTCCTCGCGCTGTTCACCGATCCGCGCCTGGCGGCACTCGCGGTGGTCGTCCTGGTCGGGGTGCAGCTCAACCAGAACGCCTTCCAGAGCGGGCGGATCGCCGCCCCGCTCACCGCGCTCACCCTGGCCGAGCCGCACGGGTTGCCTCCTGCCTGTGGGGGAGCCCAGGCTGGCAGCGGCGGGCCGGTTTCCTTCAAGTAACCCGGGGGTGGGATGGACGTCGCCGACTGGCGTTCGCCGGAACTCGTGGCTGGTGACTGCCCGCTGTCGCGCACCCTGGACATCGTGGGCGGCCGGTGGAACGCCCTGATCATCCGGGCGTTGCTGGACGGTCCGATGCGGTTCACGCAGCTGCGCGTCGCCGTCGGCCCGGTCACCGCGAAGGTCCTCACCGAACGGCTGCGGCTGCTGGCCGACTACGACGTGATACGCCGCGACGAGCGGCCGGGCACGCCGCCGCGGGTGGAGTACGCGTTGACCCCGCGCGGGCAGTCGCTGCGCCCGGTGCTGGCCGAGTTGTGGCGTTGGGGCGTACGGGACGAGGCGAGCTGGGCCGGTTGACGGTCAGCGGGCGACGGCGGCCACGGCGTCGGCGATCGGGGTCTCCCCGCCGACCAGTTCCAGGGTCAGCCCGGCGGTGCCGGGGGCGTAGAGCAGGGCCAGCAGGACGCGGGCCACGTCGGCGCGGGTCACCGGCCCGGCGGGCGCGTGCCGGTCGAGGGTGATCCGCCCGACGGGTTCGTCGTCGGTGAGCCGGCCGGGGCGCAGCACGGTCACGTCGAGGTCCCGGCCGGTGATCTCCTGCTCGGCGGCCTTCTTCGCCCGCAGGTACGCCGCCCACACCTCGTCCCGGCCGGGCGCGGGCGGGGCGTCCACGCCCATGGAGGAGACCAGCAGGTAGCGGCGCACCCCGGCGGCCTGCGCGGCGTCGGCGAGCAGCACGGCGGCGGCCCGGTCGACGGTGTCCTTGCGGGCGGCGCCGCTGCCCGGCCCGGCTCCGGCGGCGAACACCACCGCGTCGGCGTCGGCCAGGTGGGCGGCGACGGTGTCGACGTCGGTGTGTTCCAGGTCGCAGACGACCGGCTGCGCGCCGGCGGCGCGCAGCGCGGCCGCGTGGTCGGGGTTGCGGATCAACCCGACGGCGGTGTCGCCGCGCCCGGCGAGTTCCCGTTCCAGCAGCTTGGCGATCTTGCCGTGGCCTCCGGCGATGACGACGCGCATGCCCTCAACGTAGCGGCGTGGTGGCCGGCCCGCCCGGCTTGCGGCGCAGCCCGGCTCACTGGCGCCGGGTGGGCGGCGGGCGGGGGTTGAGGCAGCATGGACGGGTGACGGAGCGGTTCGAGGCGTTGAGCGGGCTGGTCGCCGCCGGGGACGTGGTGGTGCTCAGCGGCGCGGGGTTGTCCACCGAGTCGGGCATCCCCGACTACCGGGGGCCCAGCGGCGCGGCCCGCCGGCACACCCCGATGACGTACCAGGCGTTCACCCGCGACCCGGACGCCCGGCGCCGCTACTGGGCGCGTAGCCACCTGGGGTGGCGGCTGATCGCCCGGGCCGCCCCCAACGCCGGGCACCGGGCGGTGGCGCGGCTGCAACGCGCCGGCCTGGTCGGCGGGATCATCACCCAGAACGTCGACGGGCTGCACACCGCCGCCGGGGCCACCGGGGTGATCGAGTTGCACGGCCGCCTGGACGAGGTGACCTGCCTGGACTGCGGCAACCTCACCTCCCGGGAGGAGTTGGACCGGCGACTGGCCGAGGCCAACCCGGGCTTCGACGCGCACATCGGGCACGTCAACCCCGACGGCGACGTCGACCTGCCCGACGAGGCGGTGGCCCGGTTCCGCACCGTGGACTGCGGCATCTGCGGCACCGGCATGCTGAAACCGGACGTGGTGTTCTTCGGCGAGACCGTGCCCGCGCCCCGGGTCGCCGACTGTTTCGCCCTGGTCGAGCGGGCCCGGGCGCTGCTGGTCCTCGGCTCGTCGCTGACCGTCATGTCGGGGCGGCGGTTCGTCATCCGGGCGGCGAAGCACGGCATCCCGGTGGCGATCGTCAACCAGGGACCCACCCGCGGTGACGGGTACGCCGCCGTCACCCTGGACGCGCCGCTGGGGCGGGTGCTGACCGACCTGGCCGACCGGGTGGCCGCCGGGGCGTCCCCGCCGGTGGTGGCCGGCGCGGCGCCGGCGGGGGCGCAGCCGGCCGCCGTGTGAGCGCCGACGGCCGGGGTAGGACATGAGGCGGAAACACGGTCGCTGGTAGCGTTGACCATGCCGGTACCACCCACGCGGGAGAGACCGCCCGGGAACACCCCGGACGGCGCCGAAGGGGCAGCTTCCTCCCCGGAACCTCTCAGGCAAAAGGACCGCGTGGGCAGGCGCTGTGGAGCGCTTCGTGCGTGACTCAGGGGGAGGCCGACCCGTCGACCTCGCCCCCGCAAGGAGCGCAGCGCATGACCGCAGAGCAGTTCGCCGACCGGCACATCGGCCCCGGGCCGGACGATGAGCGCCGCATGCTGGAGACCGTCGGCTACAGCTCCATCGACGAGCTGATGGACGCGGCGATCCCCGAGGTGATCCGCTGGCACGGCACCCTGGACCTGCCCGCCCCGGCCGGCGAGCGGGAGGCCCTGGCCGAGCTGCGTGCCCTCGCGGCCCGCAACACCGTCGCCGTCTCCATGATCGGCCTGGGCTACCACGGCACCCACACCCCCGGGGTGATCCGCCGCAACGTGCTGGAGAACCCCGCCTGGTACACGGCGTACACGCCGTACCAGCCGGAGATCAGCCAGGGGCGCCTGGAGGCGCTGCTGAACTTCCAGACCATGGTCACCGACCTGACCGGGCTGGCCACCGCCAACGCGTCCATGCTCGACGAGGGCACCGCCGCGGCCGAGGCGATGACGCTGGCCCGCCGCGCCGGCAAGAGCAAGAGCAGCGTGTACGTCGTTGACGCGGACACCCTGCCGCAGACCGTCGCGGTGATCGCCAGCCGGGCCGAGCCGCTCGGCATCGACGTGCGGGTGCTGGACCTGGACACCGAACAGCTGCCGGGGGAGTTCTTCGGCCTGCACCTGCAGTATCCGGGCGCGTCCGGGGCGGTACGCGACCACGCCGGTCTGGTCGAGGCCGCCCACGCGGCCGGGGCGCTGGTCACCGTGGCGGCGGACCTGCTGGCGTTGGCGCTGCTGCGCCCGCCCGGTGAGATCGGCGCGGACATCGCCGCCGGCACCACCCAGCGGTTCGGGGTGCCGATGGGCTTCGGCGGCCCGCACGCCGGCTACCTGGCGGTCCGCTCCGGCCTGGAGCGGATGCTGCCCGGCCGGCTGGTCGGGGTGTCCAAGGACGCCGACGGCAACCCGGCGTACCGGCTGGCGTTGCAGACCCGCGAGCAGCACATCCGGCGGGAGAAGGCGACCAGCAACATCTGCACCGCGCAGGTGCTGCTGGCGGTGATGGCCGGCATGTACGCGGTCTACCACGGCCCGGACGGGCTGCGGGCCATCGCCCGGCGTACCCACGAGATGGCGGCGCGGCTCGCGGCGGGGCTGCGCGCCGGCGGCGTGCAGGTCGCGGACGTCGCGTTCTTCGACACCGTGACCGCCGTCGTGCCGGGGCGGGCCGCGCAGGTGGTCGCCGCCGCCGCGGAGCGCAACGTGAACCTGCGGCTGGTCGACGCCGACCGGGTGGGCGTGGCCTGTGACGAGACCACCACCGGGGCGCACCTGGCGGCGGTGTGGGCGGCCTTCGGGGTCGAGGGTGTCACCGGCGAGGTGGACGCGGCGCTGCCGGCCGAGCTGGCCCGCACGTCGGACTTCCTCACCCACCCGGTGTTCCGCAGCCACCACTCGGAGACGGCGATGCTGCGCTACCTGCGCCGGCTGGCCGACTTCGACTACGCCCTGGACCGGGGCATGATCCCGCTGGGCTCGTGCACGATGAAGCTGAACGCCACCACCGAGATGGAGGCGATCACCTGGCCCGAGTTCGCGCACCTGCACCCGTTCGCGCCGGAGGAGCAGACCGCCGGCTACCGGGAGCTGATCGGGCAGCTGGAGGCCTGGCTGGCCGAGGTGACCGGCTACGACGCGGTCAGCGTGCAGCCCAACGCCGGCTCCCAGGGCGAGCTGGCGGGCCTGCTGGCCATCCGCGCCTACCACCGCCAGCGCGGGCAGGGGTACCGGGACGTGTGCCTGATCCCGTCGTCGGCGCACGGCACCAACGCCGCGTCGGCGGTGATGGCGGGCATGCGGGTGGTGGTGGTCGGCTGCGACGCGGACGGCAACGTCGACCTGGTCGACCTCGACGCGAAGATCGACAAGCACCGCGACGCGCTCGCCGCGATCATGGTGACGTACCCGTCGACGCACGGGGTGTACGAGACGGGCATCGCGCAGCTGTGCGCGAAGGTGCACGACGCCGGCGGTCAGGTGTACGTCGACGGGGCGAACCTCAACGCCCTGGTCGGGTTCGCCAAGCCCGGCAGGTTCGGGGCGGACGTGTCGCACCTGAACCTGCACAAGACGTTCTGCATCCCGCACGGCGGCGGTGGCCCGGGCGTGGGCCCGGTGGCGGTGCGGGCGCACCTGGCGCCGTTCCTGCCCGG
>NZ_JBSGJR010000465.1:0-5733 GCF_053605645.1 Micromonospora sp. NPDC003776 | reverse complement strand
CGGCGCCCAGGCGGGGGCCGGCTGGGTGGGCCGACCGGCTGGCGGGGGCGGTGCCCAGCCGAGATCCGGAGCGCTGGGGTACCCGTTGTCCTGCGGGGCCTGGCGGTCGCCGTACGGCGCCGGTCCGCCGGTGCCCGGCGACACCTCGCCCGGCTCCTGGCCAGGACGGTGCGGGGCCTCGGACGTCATGGGTGCGCCTCCTCCATCACATGTCGGCCACCGATGCCGATCGGGACCGTCGGCATGGTCGCCGCCGTTGCCGGCGGGTACCGGCCGTGCAGGCTCCCCGCACCGTATCCGGTGGCCGCCCGGAGGCGTCCGGGGAGCACCGGCCGTCACTCACCGTGGCCGGACGCTGGCGAAGGGTCTCATTCGTCGCGATCGGTCCGGGGGCGGGGTGGGTGGCGGCCGAGCCCCACCGTACCGGGCGCTGCGGCGAGGTGGAATCCCGGTGTCAATCGACGTGAAGCGCCGAAGACCCGCCCGGTGTGACCGGGCGGGTCTTCGAACTGGAGGAGGTGAGAAAAGTCGGGGGCGTCAGCTCATGTGACGCTGTGCGATGGCGAGGAGCTCCTCGCGGACCGCGGGCGAGTTGGCGGAACGCAGGGCGTGCTCGATGGCGCGGGCCCGGCGGTTGGCGTCGCGGCGGCTGCGGATTCGCTCGATCATGCTCATCTTGGGTCTCTCCTCCTGGCTATTCGGTTGTCGGCCCCTTGATGTCTCCATTGAACCGCAGAACGCTTCCAAGTTCCATCGATTATTAGGTGAGTTGAACCACGGACCTAAGGATCGTAGGTGGATGGCCTTGTCCGGCCGAAGATTCCTGTCTCCCAACGGCAACGGCCGGTGTGCCGGGCGTTCACCCGATGCACACCGGCCGTCGCCGGAGCGGTGGGACCGTCAGGTCCAGGCGAGCAGCGCCGCCTCCGGGTCGGCGAGGAAGTCGCCGACGTCACGCAGGAACTTCGAGCCCAGTTCGCCGTCGATGATCCGGTGGTCGAAGGAGAGGCCCAGGGTGGTGACCAGGCGCGGCTTGACCTTGCCCTTGTGCACCCACGGCAGCTCCCGGACCGCGCCGAAGGCGAGGATCGCCGACTCGCCCGGGGGCAGGATCGGCGTACCGGTGTCGACGCCGAAGACGCCCACGTTGGTGATGGTCAGCGTGCCGCCCGACATGTCCGCCGGCGAGGTCTTCCCCGCCTTGGCGGTCTGGACCAGGTCGGTCATCGCGTCCGCCAGCTCGCGCAGCGAGAGCCGGCCGGCGTCCTTGATGTTCGGCACGATCAGCCCGCGCTCCGTGGCCGCCGCGATGCCCAGGTTGACGTACTCCTTGACCACGATCTCGTCGCCGGCCCAGGTCGAGTTGACCATCGGGTGGCGCTTGACCGCGAGCAGCACCGCCTTGGCGACCAGCAGCAGCGGCGAGACACGCACGTCGCGCCACTCGCGCCGCTCGCGGAGCCGGTCCAGGGCCTTCATCGCCCGGGTCACGTCGACGGTCAGGAACTCCGTGACGTGCGGGGCGGTGAACGCCGAGCGGGACATGTTCTCGGCGGTGAGCTTGCGTACCCCCTTGACCGGGATGCGCTGCTCACGGTCCGCACCGAAGCTCGCGGCCGCCGTCGCCGGGGCGGTGACCGCCAGCGGCTCGGCCGCCGCCGGGGTCCCGCTCGCCGCCCGCTGTACGTCCTCCCGGGTGATCGAGCCGAGCGGGCCCGAGCCGGTCAGCGCGGCGAGGTCGACGCCGAGGTCCTTGGCGAGCTTGCGCACCGGCGGCTTGGCCAGCACCGGGCCACCGGCCCGGCCGTTGCCGTTCACCGCCGGGGCGGCCGGCACCGGCGCGACCGGAGCCGGCGCGGCCGGAGCCGGCGCGGGTTGGGCCGGGGCGGCCGTGGCCTGGGCCGGGACGGTGGCCTTGCGCGGCCGACGCTTGGCCGCGGTGGTCCGCGGGCCGTAGCCGACCAGCACGGCGGTACGCCCGCCCGGGGCGGCCCCGCCGATCAGGCCCGGCTCGACCATGCCCTCCTCGGGCGCGATCTCGACGGCGGCCAGCGAGGCGGCCGACGGGGTGGGGAGGTCGGCCGCCGGCGCGCCGGTCGTCGACTCCTCGATCGGGCCCGCGCCCGGGTCGGTGTCGATCGCGATGATCGGGGTGCCCACCTCGACGGTGGACCCCTCCGGGTGGAAGATCGCCTGCACCTGGCCGGCCCACTTCGCCGGGATCTCGACCGCCGCCTTGGCGGTCTCCACCTCGACGATCGGCTGGTTCAGCTCGATGACGTCGCCCACCTTGACCAGCCAGGCGAGGATCTCGCCCTCGGTCAGGCCCTCGCCCAGGTCGGGGAGGTTGAACTCCTTGATCCGTGACATGCCGCTCACCAGCCGAAGGTGCGGTCGACGGCGTCGAGCACCCGGTCGAGGTCGGGCAGGTACTCCTCCTCCACCCGGGCGGCCGGGTAGGGGGTGTCGAAGCCGGTCACCCGCAGCACCGGGGACTCCAGGGAGTAGAAGCACTCCTCGGTGATCCGCGCCGCGATCTCCGACCCGAGGCCCAGGTTGCCGGGCGCCTCGTGGACGACCACGCAGCGGCCGGTGCGCCGCACCGACTCGTACGCGGCGGTCAGGTCCAGCGGCGACAGCGTGCGCAGGTCGATGACCTCCAGCTCCCGGCCGTCCTCGGCGGCGGCGGTGGCCGCGTCCAGCGCGGTCCGCACCATCGGGCCGTACGCCAGCACGGTGGCGTCGGTGCCCGGCCGGGCGACCCGGGCGCCGTGCAGCGGGTACGCGTCGGCGAGCGGGGCGTCCAGCTCGACCGGGCCCTTCTCCCAGTAGCGCCGCTTCGGCTCCAGGAAGACGATCGGGTCGTCCGAGGCGATCGCCTGTTGGATCATGGTGTACGCGTCCTGCGGGTTCGCGCAGGTCACCACCTTGAGGCCGGCGGTGTGCGCGAAGTACGCCTCGGGCGACTCGGAGTGGTGCTCGACCGCGCCGATGCCACCGCCGTACGGGATCCGGATGACCATCGGGATGCGGACCTTGCCCTGCGACCGGTAGTGCATCTTCGCCACCTGCGACACGATCTGGTCGTACGCCGGGTAGACGAAGCCGTCGAACTGGATCTCGCAGACCGGCCGGAAGCCACGGATGGCCAGGCCGACCGCGGTACCGATGATGCCGGACTCGGCGAGCGGGGTGTCGATCACCCGCTGGTCGCCGAAGTCCTTCTGCAGGCCGTCGGTGATCCGGAAGACGCCGCCGAGCTTGCCGACGTCCTCGCCCATGATGACGACCTTCGGGTCGTTCTCCAGGGCCTTGCGCAGACCGGCGTTGAGGGCCTTGCCGAGGGTGAGCGTCTCCGTGGCCATCAGTGGGCGCTCCCCTCGAACGACTCCAGGTACTTGCTGAACTGGGCCCGCTGCTCGTCGAGCTCCGGGGACCCGTTGGGGTAGACGTGGTCGAACATGGTCACCGGCTCCGGGTTGGGCATGGCGAGCACCCGCTCGCGCAGGTGCACCGACTCGGTCCGGGCCTGCTCGTCGACCTCGGCGAAGAACGACTCGTCGGCGATCTGCTGCCGGGTCAGGAACGCCTTCATCCGGGCGATCGGGTCCTTGGCCTGCCAGGCCTCGACCTCGCTGGCGATCCGGTAGCGGGTCGGGTCGTCGGAGGTGGTGTGCGCCCCCATCCGGTAGGTGTAGGCCTCGATCAGGCTCGGGCCCTGGCCGTGCCGCGCGTTGTCCAGCGCGTGCCGGGTCACCGCGTACGACGCGAGCACGTCGTTGCCGTCCACCCGGACGCCGGGGAAGCCGAAGCCGCCCGCCCGCCGGTAGAGCGGGACGCGGGTCTGCCGCTCCAGCGGCTCGGAGATGGCGTACTGGTTGTTCTGGCAGAAGAAGACCAGGGGGGCGTTGAAGACGCTGGCCCAGACGAAGGACTCGTTCACGTCGCCCTGGCTGGTGGCGCCGTCGCCGAAGTAGGCGATCACCGCCTCGCCCTCGTCGCCGCCGGTCTTGCCGTCCATGGCGACGCCCATGGCGTACCCGGTCGCGTGCAGGGTCTGCGCCCCGATGACGATCGTGTACATGTTGAACTTGAACTCGTTTGGGTCCCAGCCGCCCTGGTCGACGCCGCGGAACAGGCCCAGCGGCATGATCGGGTCGATGCCCCGGCAGTAGAGGACGCCGTGCTCCCGGTAGGTCGGGAAGGCCATGTCCTGCGGGCGCAGCGCCCGGCCGGAGCCGACCTGCGCCGCCTCCTGGCCCAGCAGGCTCGCCCAGAGGCCCAGCTCGCCCTGGCGCTGGAGCGCCGTGGCCTCGGCGTCGAGCTTGCGCACCAGCACGAGGTCGCGGTAGAGCCCGCGGTACTCCTCGTCGGTGAAGTCCACCCGGTACTCGGTCCCGTCCGGGCCGAGCGCGCTCTCGATCCGCTCGCCCTCCGGCGTGAGCAGCTGTACGAGTTCCGGCTCGCCGGCTGCGGCGGCGCGCTTGGAACGGGGTGCGGCCCGCCTGCTGCGGGCGGCGGCCCCGGGGTCGCCCTTTGCCATCCGTCTCTCCCTGTCTGGTCTGCGCCGGCGCCGGGGGGTGACCCGTGCCGCGCACATCGTGCGCCCGATCCGGCTGGTGCCGGGTCGGTCCCTGGCGGCCGCGCCTAGCCCCGGTGAGGGTTGCCGCGCGGCGTGAGCCGGGGTCCGTAGCTGAACCCGGCCCGGGAGCGCCGGCGCCGTTCCGCACCAGCCGCGGGGTGCGCGGAGGTGGCGGCTGCGTTGCCGTCGTGCCTGAATGATTGCAGAGGAGGTGAGCGGGCCCACAGTATGGCCTCCCCTGCCCGCGACGTTCGGTCGGGTTCGCGACGGATGGATGTTTTGTCGCTTCGGAGACCGCAGGTGCGACGGACAAAATGTGTGTCGACACGCTGTGGTGCCTGGTGAACTGAGAGTGACTGGTCCAAGCTGACTGATGTCCCCGTAGGCATTTAACGGCCTTTGTCTGTTTCGCCGTGTCGTGCCTTCCGTCGGGTCTGTCCCGGTGTCGACGTACGAGGAGTGTGCCGGTGTCCGAGCCAGCAGAGGGCCCTGGTACGCCGTTTCTCGGGAGTCACCGGGCGGCCCCCGGGGCCGCCTACCGTCGGGTGATCGGGGCGCACCGCGCGGCCGGCGCCGGCGGGCCCAGCCGGGGTTACCTCTTCACCGTCGCGCTGCTCGCCGGCACCGCCTCCATGCCGATCCTGGCGGCGATCAGCGCCGGCTCCGCCACCGTCGGCAACAGCGCCCTGCCGGACACCGGCACCCCGTTCATCCCGACCCCCTCGGTCGGGCCGGTGGTGGTCCCCCTGCCCAGCGGGAGCCAGCCCGCCGTTCGGCCCACCCGCACGCCCGCGACCAACCCCACCGCCACCAGCCTGCCCGCGGCCGCGCCGCTGGTGCCGGCCGCCCCCGCGCTGCCGGACGACTCCGATCTCGCCTCCGGGTGGCGGCCCCGGCCGGCCGTACCACCGGCGCCGGCTCCCCGGCCCACCCGCACGCCGCCGGGCACCGTGCCGTTCCCGTCACGGACGCCTACGCCGTCGGCCTCCGCCTCGGCGACGCCGGACCCGACCCGCACCGCCACAGCCGAGCCGACCAGCACGTTCTCCGTGCCGGCCGGCGCCCCGTCGGCGACAGCGAGCCCGTCGGCCGGCCCGAGCGCGGAACCCACCCCCACCGGTACGCCCGGCGGCTCCCCGCCGCCGACCGGC
>NZ_JBSGJR010000464.1:0-5741 GCF_053605645.1 Micromonospora sp. NPDC003776 | reverse complement strand
GGCCGGTGCCGGCCGCGCCGGTGCTCGCCTGGACCCAGGGCCACGAGGTACGCCGCGACGACAGCACCGCCCGCGCGCTGAAGGTGGTGCTCGACTCCACCGCCCGCCGGGTGCTGCAACTGTGGGCACCGCTGCTGTCCTGGGTGATGCTGGCCCGTGGCGACATCGACGGCATCGTCGGCTACCGCCCCGAGGCCGTCGACCTGCCGGCCGGGCTGCTGCTCGCCGCCGAGGCCGGCATGGTCGTCCGGGCCCTCGACGGCGGCTGTTTCGACGACCGGTACGGCTGCCCGGCCGACCGGCGCAGCTTCGTCGCCGGCCCGCCGGAGACCATCGACCGGCTGGTCAAGCTGGTCACGGCGGCCCAGTGGATCGAGCCGCAGGTGCGCCGGCTCACCCCGATCAGCCTCAGCTCGGTCGGCTGGTGACGGCCGCCGGCGTTGTCCGGATCGGCTGGCGCGTCGTGAGCTAGCGCAGGTCGGCCAGCAGCCCCCTGACCCGGTCCCTGATCGCGTTGCGGACCTGGCGCACCACCTCGATGGGCTGGCCGGCCGGGTCGGTCAGCTGCCAGTCCTCGTAGCGCTTCCCGGGGAACACCGGGCAGGCATCGCCGCAGCCCATGGTGACGATGACGTCGCTGGCTTCGGCGGTGTCCCAGGTGAGGCGGACCGGCGTCTGGTCGGTGATGTCGATGCCGACCTCGCGCATGGCCGCCACGGCGACCGGGTTGATCCGGTCGGCGGGCGCGCTGCCGGCGGAGCGGACCTCGACGGCGTCGCCGGCGAGGTGGCGCAGCCAGCCGGCGGCCATCTGCGAGCGGCCGGCGTTGTGCACGCAGACGAACAGGACGGTGGGCTTGTCCGGCATGGGTGGTCTCCCGGTCAGTCGATGAGGGGGCTGCGACGCTCGATGAGGGTGACGTCGCGCCAGGTGCCGTGGTGGCGGCCGACCCGTTCCCGGGTGCCGACGACCCGGAAGCCGCAGGCGGCGTGCAGCGCCAGGCTGGCGGTGTTCTCGGGGAACACGCCGGACTGGATCGTCCAGATGCCGGCCTGCTCGGTGGAGGCGATCAGGGCGTCGAGCAGGCGGCGGCCGACGCCGCGACCGCGGGCGTCCGGGTGGACGTAGACCGAGTGCTCCACGACCCCGGCGTAGACACAGCGGTCCGACACCGCCGAGCACGCCACCCAACCCAGCATCAGGCCGGTGGGGTCGACGGCCACCCAGCGGTGGCCGGGCAGCCGGCTGGCGGCGAACTTCTCCCAGCTCGGCGGCTCGGTCTCGAAGGTGGCGTTGCCGGTGGCGATGCCGAGCCGGTAGACCTCCAGGACGGCGTCGGCGTCGTCGTCGCCCATGGGCCGGATGGTGACGGTCATCGGTTCTCCTCGGCCAGTTGGGGTACGACGACGGCGTCGGCCGCGTCGGCCGCGTGGGGATACCAGGCGGCCAGCGCGGCGACGCCGACCAGGCCGCCGACGAGTTGGGCGGCGACGAAGCCCGGCACGGAGGTGGGGGAGATGCCGGCGAAGGTGTCGGTGAAGGCCCGGCCGATGGTGACGGCGGGGTTCGCGAACGAGGTGGACGAGGTGAACCAGTAGGCCGCCCCGATGTAGGCGCCGACAGCGGCCGGCGCGGCGGCGCCGCGACCGCTGCGGGCGAGTGCGAAGACCAGAACGACCAGGCCGGCGGTCGCGACCACCTCCGCCAGCCAGAGGTGCCCGCCGGTGCGGTCGGTGCCGGACCAGGACACGGCCGGCAGCCCGAACATGAGGTCGGCCAGGACCGCGCCGGCGATCGCACCGCCGACCTGGGCCACGGTGTACGCGGCCAGGCCCCGGGCGGTCAGGCCGGTGCCGGCGCGGCGGCCGAGCCACCAGTCGACGGCGGAGACGACCGGGTTGAAGTGCGCCCCCGACACCGGGCCGAAGGTCAGGATCAGCGCGCCCAGGGCGAGGGCGGTGGCGATCGCGTTCTCCAGGAGTTGGAGCCCGACGTCGGTGGGGGAGAGCCGGGCGGCGGCGATCCCGGAGCCGACGACGGCGGCGACGAGCAGCGCGGTGCCGGCGAACTCCGCCGAGGCCCGCCGGGTCAGGGTGAGGCTCACGCGGTGCCGCCGGGGCCGTGCGGGGCGGAGATGTCCAGCAGGGCGCCGAGCTGCCGGAACGCCTCGGGTCGCACCCGGTACCAGACCCAGGTGCCGCGCCGCTCGGAGTCGACCAGGCCGGCCTCCCGCAGCACCTTGAGGTGGTGGGAGATGGTCGGCCCGGACAGGTCGAACGCCGGGGTCAGGTCACAGACGCAGATCTCCGGCACCGAGGCGATCATCGACATCAAGCGCAGCCGGATGGGGTCGCCCAGCGCCTTGAACATCGGCGCGACCACGGCCGCCTGATCCGCGTCCATCGGCCGGACGGCGATCGGGGCGCAGCAGGCGACCGCGTTGAGGTCCACCACCGGCAGGTCTTGTTTCGACATGGCTCTAGGTTGACAGACTTCAAAACAGGGTGCAACAGTGGGGGTCGCTGCTTCGAAAACCATCTAGACAAGGACGAGGCAATGATCAAGCTGTTCCGTCACCGCCGTCCCTCGGACGCATCGAACGTCACGTTCTGCGACTCCTGCGGCCAGGTCTGCACCGCCGCCTGTCGCGCGGATGCCCACCACGAGCGCGCCCGCACCCTCGTCCTCACCGCCCACGTCCGCTGAACCGTCAGGAGGAGAAACCATGTCCCGCGTCCAGCTCGCCCTGCGCGTGTCCGACCTCGAAGGCTCAGTGGCCTTCTACCGCAAGCTGTTCGGCGTCGAGCCGGCCAAGCGCCGCCCCGGCTACGCCAACTTCGCCGTCGAGAACCCGCCCCTGAAGCTCGTCCTCCTGGAGGGCGAGCCCGAGCAGCCGACCGTCCTGGACCACCTGGGCGTTGAGGTGTTCAGCACGGACGAGGTGACCGCCGCCACCAAGCGCCTCACCGACTCGGGTCTGATCACGCTGGAGGAGAACGACACCGAGTGCTGCTACGCCCTCCAGGACAAGGTCTGGGTACGCGGCCCCGGCGACGAGCCCTGGGAGGTCTACACCGTCAAGGCCGACTCCGCCCAGCTTGAGAAGGCCACCGAGAGTGCCTGCTGCACCCCGGCGGCTGACCAGGAGCCCGTCACCACCGGTGCCGCCACCGGCTGCTGCTGACCGGTCCGGTCCGCGCGCCCGTCCCCGATCCGGAGGGCGGGCGCGCCCCCGTCTCCCACCTCATCGGGCGACCCGGCCGCGGCGCGAGCCGACCCGTCAACTCAGCTCCCAGAACCGCTGAACGACGATGAGCAGGAACGCCGCGAGCAGCGGTGCGGCGAGCACGTCGAGGATCCGGAGGGTCGTCCGGCGCGCCGACGCCGCGACGAGCTGCACCACGATGCGGGCGATCAGCGCCACCATCAGCAGGGTGAGTACGGTCGCCTGGACCGGCCCGGCCCGCGCCACGCTGAGCGCCGTGTCGATCATGCCGCCTCCATTCGTCGCCACCGCAGCCGGCGCAGCGCGTTGCGGCCCAGCTCGATCAGCGCAGCCAGGGACGCGATCCCGGTGAGGACGGCGAGTCCGAGCAGCGGTGACCATCGGTGCAGATGGATCATTCCCTGCGCGACGAGGACGCCGAGGGCGAGGCTGAGCGCGACGCCGACGACGAACCTGCTCAGGCCGTCCGGTATCCGGATCAGCCGTACGCAGGCCAGTCCCGGCGCGACGGCGAGGTAGCCGAGGACGGCGACCGCCCTGAGGACCCCCGGCACCTCCCAGAGGACGAGGTTGACGACGCCGGCGCCGGCGATGAGCGTCGCCAGCGCCGGCCACGGGGTGTCGGACGGGAAGTCGTCCTCGGACCCGGAGCCGCCCTCGAGGTGGGGACGGGACGGACGGACGTCGAGCGGGGATTCGGCGAGTTCCGTCACGGACCGCTCCTTCCACTGCTGGCGAGGACATAGATCCTCGCCTCCGGATTGGCGTAGACGCGCGTGAATCGCCCGGAGTCGACGACCTGGCGTTCCAGTTCCTCACCCCAGCCGTGCGGCTTGCCCAGGAACGACTCCGCGAAGACGAACTGTCCCTTCGTGAAGATCAGGTAGGCGCCCTTCGGGTTCTGTGCCATCTCCAGTTCGATCGCGGGTACGGTCGTCGGCCCGAGGTCCTCGCCGAGGGGGCGGTACCGGTACCGTTCGACGCCCTTCGCCCGCCACGGAACGTTGGAGGTCACCGAGACGAACGTGGAGTCCGCCGTGGCGTGCGCATAGAGCCACTCCACCGCCCGGTGGTCGCCCGGGCGGACCTGCTCGAAGGCGTCGTTGCCGTATCGGGCGACGAAGAACGCACCGATGAGGACGGTGCTCAGCACGCTCGTCAGGACGGCCGCGGTGACGCGCCGTCGCGCCGGCCAGGTCGGGACCACCAGCCCCGCCAGGAGGATCGCCATGAACGGCAGGGCGAAGGCGTACACCCGGAGGAAGATCTCCCCGCCGTAGCTCTGCATGCCCAGCAGGAGGAACGGTGCCCCGGCGAGCGCCAGGAGGCCGAGGTCGCCCCGTCCCCGGCGCAGCCAGCGCCACGCGCCCACGGCGGCGAGGCTCCAGACCGTCAGCGCGAGGCCGACCCGCAGCAACACCACCATCTGGTGCGCCTGGTCGCCCCGTACCCGCTGGACCGCCCCGTCGTTGATGGTGCCGCTGACGTTTCCAAAGGAGCCGAACATGACGTTCAGGTGCCCGGCCCAGTAGGCGACGGCACCGTAGCTGATGTAGGCGGTCAGCATGACGGCGAGCAGAATCGGCAGCGTACGGAGCGTGCAGCGGCGGACCAGCACCAGCGCACCGACGGCGACCACGATCGCTATCGGGGTGAGCTGGTGGCTCACGGTGCTGCCGGCGAAGACGGCGAGGACGACCACCAGCAGACCGACCAGGGACGCCGGGTCGGCCGCATCCGCCGCCGGTCCGGGCAGCAGCGGCCTCGGCGGGAGCCGGAGCACGCGTAGCAGCAGGCTGAGCGGGCTCCACCAGGGTCGCTCGACGTGGTGGCTGCCGTACCGCAGCGGCTGGAACCAGCGCAGCAGCACCAGCAGCAGCACCAGGTAGAAGAGGTAGTTCATCGCCTGCGGACCGAAGTAGTCCTGCCCGACCCAGTTGGCCGGGAGGAACAGCCAGACCGCGAGCCACGCCGTCCGTGCGTCGGTCGACGTCGCCCGGGCCAGCCGGAACACCGCGGCGCAGTAGAGCAGGTTGAACCCGACGGGCGCCCAGGCGAGCAGCGGCATCGCGTCTCGCATGCCCGCCAGCCGCGTCGCCATGGCCGTCAGCGCGAAGAATCCGGGCCAGCTGAAGCGGGCGTCCAACTCCGGCAACGTCTCGCCGGTACGGGCGATGTAGTCGGCGAAGCCGACGTGCAGCCAGCCGGAGATCAGGCGCGGCAGCGGCTCGATGATCGGCCCCGCGCCGAAGAGCAGGACGACCAGCACCACCACGTGCGCGGCGAGCAGGGCGTCCGGGGCCGGGCGGGTGGTGAGGAGACCACGGAGGAAGCTCGCGGTCAGCAGGGCCAGTGCCGCGTACAGTTCGGGGCGGAGCGCGGTGACCAGGCCGAGCGACCCGATGTCGGCGTCGTCCCCCTGCCGCAGGGCCCAGACTCCCAGCGCCAGCGCCGCCGCGGGCGCCGCCCACCCGGCGAGGCCGAGCAGGCCCGTGCGGATCCGCCGGCCGGTGGC
>NZ_JBSGJR010000463.1:0-5762 GCF_053605645.1 Micromonospora sp. NPDC003776 | reverse complement strand
GTCGGGGCGGCACGCCGGTGCCGTGCAGGCCGGCGCGGAGGAGTTCGGCGAGGTGGACGGCGGTACGGCCGGCGAGGGCGCTCTGCTCGACCTGGGTACGGCAGCTGAACCCGTCGGCGAGGATGACGTCCCGCTCGGCGGCGTCCCGCACGGCGGGCAGCAGCACCCGTTCGGCGCACGCCTCGGAGACCTCGTAGTGCCCCTGCTCGAAGCCGAAGTTGCCGGCCAGGCCGCAGCACCCGGAGTCGAGGAACTCCGCGTCGACCCCGGCCGCGGCGAGGACCGCCTGGTCGGCGGCGGTGCCCAGGATGGCGTGGTGGTGGCAGTGGGTCTGGATCAGCGCGTGCGCCGGGATCCGCGGCGGCTGCCAGCCCGGGCTGTGCTCGTGCAGCAGTTCCGCGAGGGTGACGGTCTGTTCCCGCAGTCGGGTGACGTCGTCGTCGTCCGGGAACAGCTCGTGGGCGTCGCTGCGGAACACCGCTGTGCAGCTGGGTTCCAGCCCGACGATGGGGGTGCCGGCCCGCAGATACGGGGTCAGCACCTCGACCGTGCGGCGCAGCACCCGCTTGGCGACGCCGAGCTGGCCGGTGGAGATCCAGGTCAGCCCGCAGCAGACCGGCCGGTCCGGAACCCGTACCCGCCAGCCGGCCGCCTCCAGCACCTCCACCGCCGCGCGGGCGACGCCCGGATGGAAGTGGTTGGTGAACGTGTCCGGCCAGAGCAGCACGTCGCCGCGGGCGCCGTCGCCGGCCGGGGTGTGGCGGGCGAACCAGGGCTGGAACGACTCACGGGCGAAGACCGGGATGTCGCGGCGCTGGTCGATCCCGCCGATCGTCTTGGCCAGGCGGCTGAGGCCGGGGGCGTGGGCCAGCGCGTTGACCGTGCGCGGCAGGCGGGCGGCGGCGGTGGCCACCAGCGGCAGCCAGCCCATCGAGTAGTGCGGGCGGGGGCGCAGCCGGCCGGCGTAGTGGTGGGACAGGAACTCGGCCTTGTAGGTGGCCATGTCCACGTTGACCGGGCAGTCCGCCTTGCACCCCTTGCACGCCAGGCAGAGGTCGAGGGCGTCCCGCACCGCCGTCGAGCGCCAGCCCTCGCCGATGGTGCCACCCCGCGCAGTGCCGTCGAGCATCTCGAACAGCAGCCGCGAGCGGCCCCGGGTGGAGTGCTCCTCCTCGCGGGTGACCATGTAGGAGGGGCACATCACGCCCCCCTCGTGCCGGCGGCACTTGCCGACGCCGACGCAGCGCAGCACCGCCTCCCCGAAGCTGCCGCCGTCGTTGGGGTAGCGAAAGACGGTCGCCACGTCGCCGTGGTCGTAATCCACACCGAGACGCAGGTGGCTGTCCAGCGGGTACGGCGGCATCACCTTGCCCGGATTCATCCGGTCGTCCGGGTCGAAGATCGCCTTGAACTGCCCGAACGCCCGGATCAGCCGGTCGCCGAACATCCTGGGCAGCAGCTCGCCGCGCGCCTGCCCGTCGCCGTGCTCACCGGAGAACGAGCCGCCGTAGGAGACCACGAGGTCGGCGGCGCGTTCGAGGAAGGACCGGAAGTCGCGCACGCCGTCGGCGGTGCGCAGCCGGAACGGAATGCGGCTGTGAATGCAGCCCTGCCCGAAGTGCCCGTACAGGGAGGCCTGCTCGTAGCCGTACTCCTGATAGAGCTGCTGCAGGTCACGCAGGTAGTCACCGAGCCGCTCCGGGGCGACCGCCGAGTCCTCCCAACCCGGCCAGGCGTTCTCCGCGTCGGGGACGTGGGCGCTGGCGCCCAGCGCGGACTCACGGACCGCCCACATCCGCTTCTCGTCGGCAGGATCGGCGAACTCGTGCACGGTCGGTCCGCCGTCGCGGCGGACCGCCTCGATGAGCCGGTCGGCGGCGCGGCGCGCCTGCTGGGGGGTGTCGGCGCCGAGCTGGATCATCAGCCACGCACCGCCCCGGGGCAGCTCGTGCAGGGCCTGCGGGTGCAGGCTCTTGCGCCGCTCGAAGCGGACCAGCTTGTCGTCGATGCCCTCCAGGGCGATGGGATCGTGCGCCAGTACGGCGGGTACGTCGTCACCGGCGGCGGCGATGTCCGGGTAGCTGAGGAACACCATCGCTTCTGCCTTGACCACCGGCACCAGTTTCAGCCGGGCGCGCAGGATGGTGACCAGGGTGCCCTCGGAGCCGACCAGGGCCTGGGCGACGTGGAACTTCTTCTCCGGCAGCAGACTGTCCAGGTTGTAGCCGGAGACCCGGCGGGGGATGTCCGGGTAGCGGCTGCGGATGTCGGCCAGGTATTCGTCGCGCAACGCCCGCAGCTGCCGGTAGATCTCGGCCTTGCATCCGCCGTCGCGCTGGACGCGGGCGTACTCCTCGTCGCTGGTCTCCCTCACCCACATCCGCGTGCCGTCATACAGCAGCACCTCCAGCTCGACGACGTTGTCGACCGTCTTGCCGGTGCGTTGGGCGGTGGCACCGCAGGAGTTGTTGCCGAGCATCCCGCCGAGGGTGCAGTGGTTGTGGGTGGCCGGCCGCGGCCCGAACTCCAGCCCGGTCGGTGCCAGCTGCGCGTTGAGCTGGTCCAGGACGATGCCGGGCTCCACCAGGCAGGTCCGCGCCCGCTCGTCGACCTCGAGCAGCCGGTGGCAGTACTTCGACCAGTCCAGCACCACGGCGGTGTTGGTGCACTCGCCCGCCAGGCTGGTGCCACCGCCGCGGGAGGTCAGCGGCGCGCGGTGGCGGCGGCAGACCGCGACGGCGGCCACGGCCGCCTCCACCGTGCGGGGCACCACCACGCCGAGCGGGATCTGCCGGTAGTTGGAGGCGTCGGTGGAGTAGGCGGCGCGGGAACCGTCGTCGAAGCGGACCTCACCGTCGACCTCCGCACGCAGGTCGGCCGCGAGCGCCGTCAGGTCGAGGTCACCGGCGGGTTCGGGTGGCCGCAGAACCGGTTGGGGGAGCAGGACGTCGCTCACGGCCACCCCAGCCTCTCGCGCACTGTCCGCTGCACGTCGTCCTCCTCGCTCCGGGCCGGTCCGACCGCTGTGGGCCCGTCCGACCACCGCCGGGGACACCGGACACCGCGGACGAGGGCGGACAGTTCGGCGGCTACCCGGCCGCCCGGACCGCAAACCAGTCGGGCCCGGCAATCTCCCGATGTGCGTCCGAGCCGTCACCCGCCCTCCTCCCGGCGCAGCACCGACAGGCGCCCCCCGCCTTCCAACACGGCCAGGTGCACCTCGGCCGGGTCGGCCACGCCGTGTTCCCGCAGCAGGCTGTCGAGGTCGCCCCGGGTCATGCCGGCACGGTGCAGGTTGCCCGTGAGCACCCGGCCCTGAGAGACCATCACCACAGGTCCCTTCTCGATCAGGCGTCTGCCGGCGGGGCGGAGCCGCACCCAGGTGATCAGCGCATGCCCGGCCAGAATGGCCAGCAGGGTCGCCACACCGGACAGATAGCTCGAGTCCGGCGCGCTCGGCAGCCGTCCGACGATCGCGCCCACCGCCACGGCGGCCACGAAGTCGTACGCGGAGAGCTCGGCCAGCGTCCGGCGGCCGCCGGCGCGCAGCGCGATCACCGCGGTGACGTAGAGCAGGAACGCCTTCAGCGCCACCCAGCCCAGCCAGCCGACGTGTCCGATCAGCGCGGTGCCGGCGCTCACCGCCGCTCCGGCCCGTGCCCATCCCGGCCCCGCCGTCGGTCGCGCCGCTGCCGCAGGGCCGCCGCCAGCAGGGAGACGCCCAGCGCCGTGTTGCCCCACCGGCGCAGCGCCGTACGGACCCGGCCCGGCAGCGGGGGCGGCGGCGGGCCGGGCACCGCCACGTGGTCGACCCCCGGATAGGCGAGCCGGGCCGACTCGGCGGCCTCCTGCTCGCTCAGCACCGCGCGGTTGCTCAGGATCGCCACGCCGGCCGGCTCGTCGCGGTAGCGCCACCGCCACACGTCGCCGTCGGGCCACACCTCGATCCGCTCCCCCGGGCGGTCCGGCGCCGGCAGTTCGGGCTCGTCGGCCGCGGCCTCCGCGTCGCTCCGGTCCGCCGGTTGGCGGCCGGCCCGCAGGTCGGCCCGGGTCAGCTCGCCGAGGCGGGCCGCGTCGCCGCGACGCAGCGCCCGGGCCAGCAGGAAGGCCAGCGCGCCGGCGAGCACCGGCAGCACGAGGGCCAGCACGCGCAGCAGGTTGAGCAGGTCGTACACGGGCACCCGGAGCAGCCGGGCGAGGATGTCGTCCCCGGCCGTGACGACCAGCACGCCGAAGAAGGTCAGGGCCATCACGCCCACGCCCATCCGGACCGGGTGGTCGCGGGGCCGGTCCAGCAGCTGGTGGGCGCGGCGGTCGCCGCTGCACCACCGCTCCAGGAACGGCCAGGCGTACAGGGCGAGGAAGGTGACGCCGCCGAGCACCACGCCGGGGAAGAACGGCGCCGGCACCAGGTGACCGGCGATGTGGATCTCCCAGGGTGGGAACAGCCGCAGCGCGCCGTCGCCCCAGGCGACGTACCAGTCCGGCTGCGCGGGTGAGGTGGACTGGGCGGGGGCGAACGGTCCGTAGAGCCAGACCGGGTTGATCTGGACGAGCCCGCCGAGGCCGAACAGCACCGCCAGCACCCAGAGGAACAGCGCCACCGACCGCAGGGTGTAGCTCGGGTAGAGCCGGGAGCCGACGACGTTGTGCTCGGTGCGTCCCGGACCGGGGAACTGGCTGTGCTTCTGCCGCACGATCATCGCCAGGTGCACGGAGATGAGGGCGACCAGCACGGCGGGGACCAGCAGCACGTGGGTGACGAACATCCGCGGGATCATCTCGTCGGACGGGAACTCGCCGCCCAGGCCGAGAGCGACCAGCCAGGAGCCGACCAGCGGGATCGACTCCACCACCGAGACGATGATCCGCAGGCCGAGGCCGGAGAGCAGGTCGTCGGGCATGGAGTAGCCGGTGAAGCCGTTGGCCAGGGCCAACGTCAGCATGGTGACGCCGACCAGCCAGTTCAACTCCCGGGGCCGGCGGAACGCGCCGGTGAAGAAGATCCGCACCAGGTGCACCAGGATCGCCGCGACGAAGATCAGGGCGGCCCAGTGGTGGGTCTGCCGGATCAGCAGCCCGGCCCGGACGTCCCAGCTCAGCCGCACGGTGGAGGCGTACGCGGCGGAGGTGGTGGTGCCGTCCAGCGGGGCGTACGCGCCATGGTAGACGCGGTCGGCGGAGCTGGCGTCGAAGAACAGGGTCAGGTAGACGCCGGTGAGGACGAGCGCGACGAAGGAGTAGAGGGCGATCTCGCCGAGCATGAACGACCAGTGGTCCGGGAACACCTTCGCCAGCGCCTTGCGGGTCAGCGGGGAGAGCCGCAGCCGGTCGTCCACCGCGCGGGCCAGCCGGTCGAGGATCATCGCCGGCTCCAGAAGCCGGCGCCGGGGGGCGCGGTGAAGTCGCCACGGGCGCGTAGGTAGCCGTCGGGGCCCACCTCGATGGGCAGGCCGGGCAGCGCCCGGGCGGCCGGCCCGGCGACCGGGGCGGCGTCGGCGAGCAGGTCGAACGAGGACTGGTGGCAGGGACAGAGCACCCGACCGGTGCCCTTGAGGTAGAGCCGAACCGGGCAGCCCGCGTGGGTGCAGAGCAGGGAGTAGACGACCAGCCCGGCCAGGTGGCCGGCCGAGGGGGCGCGGCTGAACCGCTCGGGCTGCAGCCGTACCGCGAAGGCGGGGGCGTCGCCGGCTATCGCCCAGCGCGGCGCGCGGCTGGTGGAGCCGAGCCGGCCCTGGATGGAGACCGGGTCGACCTTGACC
>NZ_JBSGJR010000462.1:0-5797 GCF_053605645.1 Micromonospora sp. NPDC003776 | reverse complement strand
GGACGCTACAACCCTCTCGGCTACCACGTCGGCACCGTCTGGCCGTTCGACAACTCCTTCATCGCCTGGGGACTACGCCGCTACGGCTTCGACCAACAAGCCGGGACCATCGCCGAAGGAATCATCGACGCCGCGGAACACTTCGACGGGCGGCTGCCCGAGGCGTTCGGCGGCTACGAGCGGACGCTGACCAGATATCCCGTGCTGTACCCCACGGCGTGCAGCCCGCAGGCCTGGTCCACCGGGACTCCCCTGCTGCTCCTGCGAACCATGCTCGGCATGCAGCCACGCGGCGAGCACCTGGTGACCAGGCCGGCAGTGCCTGCGCATATGGGCCGGATCGAGCTGCTCAACATTCCCGGACGGTGGGGCCGGGCGGGCGCCCTCGGACGCGCCCACCCCGAGCGACGCTGACCGCCTCATGCCGGCAAGCCGATGAGCAGGAGGATCGGACCTCAGAAAGCTCTCGCCTGGCACCCAACAAGCGGCTCTCGGCGTTGCTGGCCTTCGCCGAGGCGCCCGCCGGGCCGCTGCGGGACGGCCCGGCGGGGCGTGACTCAGCTGGCGGCCTTCACGAACTCGGTCGTGTAGGTCTTGTTCAGGTCGATCTGGTCGGCCTTGGCCTTGACCGCCTCGTTCGACGGCTTGAGGACGTTGAGGACGGTCTGCGGGCCGTCGGGCGGCATCACGCCGTCGGCGGTGAACATGCTCTTGGAGTCGTTGATCGACTGCTCGTAGAGCTTGGGGTCGGAGCCGGCGAAGTCGGCCGGCATCTTCGCGGCGATCTCCGCTGCGCTGTGGCCGTCGATGAACTTCAGCGTCTTGACGAACGCATTGACCATCTTCTGGATGGTCTGCTTGTGCTGGGAGACGAAGTCGCACGGCATGTAGAGGGAGGCGCCGGGGTACAGGCCGCCGAGCGCTGCCTTGGTGCCTTCTTCCGTGCGCATCTCGATGAAGACCTTCGCCTTGCCGGAGCTGGTGAGCTTGGCGATCGTCGGATCGGTGGTCATGCCGGCGTCGATGCCGCCGTTGTCGATGGCGGCGATGAAGGTCGGACCGGCGCCGGCCTTGACCGTCGTGTACTGCGAGGGATCTACGCCGTTGCGGACGGCCAGTGCCCGGGTGATCATGTCGGTGGAGGAGCCGGGGCTGGTGACACCGAGCTTCTTGCCCGCGAAGGCCTTCGGTGAGGTGATCGCACCGGCCTTGCCGGTCGCGACGACCTCGGCCTCGCCGGGGACGTCGGCGAACTGCACGACGCTCTCGATGCACTTGCCCTTGGCCTGCAGGTCGACGGTGTGGTCGTAGAAGCCGACGACGCCGTCGACCTGGCCGGCGAGCATGACGTTCTCCGCCTGGGCGCCGGACGGCTCGCTGAGCAGCTGCACGTCGACGCCGGCGTCCTTGAAGTAGCCGAGCTGCTCGGTGAGTTTCGCGGGCAGGTAGATGACCTTGTCGAGCCCGCCGACCATGATCTTGATGGTGGTGGGCTGTTCGCCGCCGCCGGCGGCGGCCGAGGGTGACTGGCCGCGGCAGGCGGTCAGGCCGAGCGCCAAGGCGGGGATCGCCAGCAGCGCAATTGACTTACGCATGTGCAACTCTCCTAGGGGTGATGGGGGTTAGCGGGGTTGCCATTTGGTCAGGCGGCGTTCGACGACCGTGAGTACGGCCTCCGCGAGCAGCGCCAGAACGGTCGTGATGATCATGGCGGCGTAGATGCCGGGCGCGTCGAACGTGCCCTGGGATTGGGAGATGAGCAGGCCGAGGCCCTTGTCCGCGCCGGCGTACTCGCCGACGATCGCGCCGATCAGCGCGAACCCGAAGGCCGTGTGCAGGCTGGCCAGGATCCAGGTGGTCGCGCTGGGCAGCACGACGGTACGCATCAGCTGCCAGCGGGAGGCGCCGAGGATGCGGGCGTTGTCGTCGACGACTTTTGACACCTCGCGGGCGCCTTGGAACGCGTTGAAGAACACGCCGAAGAAGACCAGCACGAACGCCGTGGCCACCTTCGAACTCATGCCCAGGCCGAACCAGATGACGAACAGCGAGGCCAGCACGATGCGCGGGATCGCGTTGGCGGCCTTGATGAATGGGGCGAGGACCTCGGCGATGAATCGGGCGCGGCCGAGCACCACGCCCATGGCCACGCCGGCGACCGCGCCGAGCGCGAAGCCGAAGACCGCCTCTTGCAGCGTGTAGGAGATTTGGGTCCAGATGGAGCCGGCGGAGGTGCCGTCGGTGAACCAGACGACCAGCTTGTGCCAGATGGCGCTGGGCTTGGAGTAGAAGAACGGGTCGATCCAGTAGGTCGCGGCGAGCTCCCAGGAGCCGAGCCAGAGCGCGACCAGCGCCAGGCGCGCGGTGAGCACGCCCCACCGGGTCTTGCGCCGCACCGAGGACAGGGCGGCGGGGGTTTCGACCTGGGCCGGGGATTCGGCCAGCGCGATGTCAGCCACGGGAGGTTCCCTTCTTGCGGGCGATCTCGACCTCGTCGCGCAGCGGTTCCCAGACCTTGCGGTAGAGGTCGAGGAAGTGCGGGTCGAGGCGGATCTCGTCGACGTTGCGGGGCCGGGGCAGATCGACCGCGACGACGGTCTTGACGGTGGCCGGCGCGGCGGTCATGACGACGACCCGGTCGGCCAGGGCGATCGCCTCGGTCAGGTCGTGGGTGACGAAGACGACCGCCGCACCGGTGCCGGCCCACAGTCGCAGCAGCTCGCCCTGCATCAGTTCGCGGGTCTGCACGTCGAGCGCGCCGAAGGGCTCGTCCATGAGGATGATTTCGGGCTCGGTGATGAGGGTCTGCGCCATCGCGACACGCTTGCGCATGCCGCCGGAGAGTTGGTGGGGGTAGTACTTTTCGAAGCCGGTGAGGCCGACGGCGTCGATCCACTTCTGGGCGCGGGCGCGGGATTCGGCCTTCGGCACGCCGCGGTAGCGCAGACCGAGGGCGATGTTGTCGCTGACCGTGCGCCACGGCAGCGTCGCGTCCTGCTGAAACATGTATCCGACGGTGTTCGGGATTTCGGTGACGGGGGTTCCGCCGACGGCCACGGTTCCCCCGCTGGCCGGCTCGAGGCCGGAGATCAGCGACAGGGTCGTCGACTTGCCGCAGCCGGTCGGGCCGACCACGGTGACGAACTCCCCGGGTGCCACGTCGAGCGTGACGTCCCGCATCGCGGTGAAGGAACCACCGTTCGCGGACGGGAAGATCTTGGTGGCCCGATCCAGCCGGATGGCGGGTGTGCTCTGGGTCATAGCGGCAGACCGTAGCTGTGACGTCGGCGTTTCCGCGCGGTTTCGTTCGTTGCGCCGCCAACTCCCGTAGACGCCTTTTTGCCCTTTCTGCCCACGACGTTTGCGCAGGTAGCGTCTCTGAGGTGATGCGACGCCCCTTACGCTTGGCCACGCAGACGATGCTGCTGCAGGTGGTCGTCGTCGCCGTCGTGGCCGCGGCTGGATTCAGCCTCGCCACGTGGCTGCTGCGCAACGAGTTGGAGCAGCAGTACGAGCAGCGGGCGCTGGCCATCGCCCGCTCGGTTGCCCAGCATCCGGGACTGGCCGAGGCGGTCCGCACCGGCAGCCCGTCCGCCGACGGCGACGTGCAGCGGTACGCCGAACAGGTTCGCAGGGCGAACAAGGCGCTGTTCGTCGTGATCACCGACCGCGCCGGCATCCGTTTCTCGCACACCGACGCCCGGCTGGTCGGCCAACACGTCAGCACCGACCCGTCCGGGCCGCTCGCCGGACGAGAGGTGGTCAACATCGAGCGCGGCACTCTCGGGCTGTCCGCCCGCGGCAAGGTCCCGCTACGGGATGCTTCCGGGGCCGTCGTCGGCGAGGTCAGCGTGGGTATCGACGCCGACGAGATCAGCCACCGCCTCCACCAACTGCTGCCAGCCGCCGAGGTCTTCACCACTCTGGCCCTCGCCGTCGGCGTCGCCGGGGCGGCCTTGCTCGCCGTCCGCCTCAAACGGCGCACCTTCGGCCTGGAACCCACCGATTTGGCAGACCTGGTCCGCGAACAGGTCGCGGTGCTGGAGGGCGTGCGCGACGGGGTGCTGGCCGTGGACGTGGAAGGACGCGTGAGCGTCTGCACCGAGCAGGCGGCGCGCCTGCTGACCGAGCCGGTGACCCGAGGTGCGCCAGCCACCACGGAGGTGCTCGGCCTGCTCGAGGACCGGTCCCCCCTCACCGGCGGCCTGCGTCTGCTCGGCGAGCGCGTGGTGGCGGTGACCCGCAGACCGGTTCGTCGCAACGGCCAGGACCTCGGCGTCGTGCTGACCCTGCGCGACCACACCAACCTCGACGACATGGCCCGCGAGCTGGAGGCGACCCGGGCGCTGACCGACGCGCTGCGGGCACAGGCCCACGAGCACAACAACCGGCTGCACGCTCTGAGCGGGCTGCTGCACCTCGGTCACACCGACCGCGCGCAGGCGTACCTGCGGGAACTGACCGCCACGTCGGTGAGCGCGCCGCCCGGGCGGATCGGTGACCCCTACCTGGACGGGCTGCTGGCGGCGAAGACGGCGGTGGCGTCCGAGGCCGGGGTGACCCTGCGCCTGGGCGAGGACACCTGGGTGCCCGGGCGACTGACTCGCCCGCTGGACGTGTTCACCGTGCTGGGCAACCTGGTCGACAACGCGATCCGTGCAGCCACCGCAGGCACCCACCGATCCGGCTGGGTCGAGGTGAGTTTGCTGGCCAAGCAGCGCGACCTGCACATCTACGTGGCCGACAGCGGTGACGGGGTTACCCTGGCGGACCCCTTCGCGCCAGGGGCGTCAACGAAGGAGGAACCCGGGCGGGGACTCGGACTCGCGCTGGCTCGTCGCACCGCCCGTACACACGGCGGCGATGTCCGCCTCGGTCCGACCAATCCGGGGCACGGAGCGGTGTTCGTCGCCGAACTGCCCGGTGTCCTCGACCCAGCCGCCGCCCTCAACTGGGAAGGAGCCCAATGATCCGGGTGCTCGTGGTGGACGACGACTTCCGCGTAGCGGCGGTCCACGCATCCTTCGTCAATCAGGTGTCGGGCTTCACCTCGGTCGGTGTCGCACACACCGCGCAGGGCGCCGTGGCGGCCTCCGACAAGCTCAAGCCCGACCTTGTCCTGCTGGACCAGTACCTGCCTGACGGACTGGGCACCTCGGTGCTACGTGACCTGGCCGCCGACGTCATCATGCTGACCGCCGCCGACGACACCGCCACCGTCCGCGCAGCCCTCTCCGCCGGCGCACTGAACTATTTGATCAAGCCGTTCACTCCGGCTCAACTCGGGGAACGGCTGGTCGCCTACGCCCGATACCGCAACCAACTCACCGGCCAGCGCGGCCTCGGACAGGACGAGATCGACCGCGCCATCGCGACACTGCACAACGCGAACACGCCCACAGCCAGCCTGCCAAAGGGCCGCTCGACGGTCACCGCGCAGCGGATACTCGCCGCCCTCCGCGATGCGCAAGCCCCGATGACCGCGGTGGAGATCGCCGAAGCGACCGGAATTTCCCGCACGACCGCCCAGCGCTACCTGGCCGACCTCGCCGAGAGCGGCAAACTGGAGCTGAACCTGCGGTACGGATCGCAGGGACGCCCCGAACACTTGTACCGGTGGCACGGCGCCTCCCGTGCCGGCGGCCCCGCCTGAGGTAGCCGTCAAGGACTCATGCGCCGGGAGCCGGGAATGCAGCGGGTGGAGAACTGCTGGAAGGCGCCCGCGCGCGGCCGGCGAGACTGGCGACGTCTCGGACACGGGTGGCGTTTTGGCCCCCCTCGCGCGGGGCAACCCCCC